>JBQGEO010000574.1:0-8439 GCA_052039655.1 Pararcticibacter sp. | reverse complement strand
CCGCCCCGTAGAAGTTGAAGATCTCACCACACACAAAATGGACTCCGAACAGTTCATTATTGAACAAAAAGCAGCAGACACGGTAAACAGGGGAATTGAAAATAAAAAAAGAATCTGTGCGGTGGGCACCACCTGCATGAGGGCAATTGAATCTTCTGTATCAGCAAGCAAAAGCCTGAAAGCTGTGAATGACTGGACAAGCAAATTTATCTTCCCTCCATACGAATTCAGCATTGCCAATACCATGATCACTAATTTTCATACACCGGAGTCAACCCTCCTCATGATGATTTGTGCTTTTGGCGGTTACGAACATGTAATGAATGCGTATGAAATAGCCGTAAAAGAAAAATACCGTTTTTACAGCTATGGCGACGCCATGCTGATCATCTAATCCAGGACAGGGATAATGAAGTTTTATGCCATTATAGTGGCAGGAGGCTCTGGGAACAGGATGAACTCACCTGTTCCCAAGCAATTTCTTTTGCTCAACGGAGAACCTGTTTTGATGCACACTCTCAGAGCCTTCCACTCTTCTGATATAAGCCCTGAAATTCTGCTGGTATTACACCCCGACTTTTTCACGACCTGGCATGAGTTATGCCTGAAGTATGAATTCAATATACCTCACAGGATCGTTGCCGGAGGAAAAGAGAGGTTTAACTCTGTAAAAAATGCACTTTCCTTTATTGATGAAGACGCAATTATCGGCGTTCACGACGCAGTAAGACCGGTAGTCAGCAATGATTTGATTAACAGGTGCTTCCACGAAGCTATTCTTAAAGGAGCGGTGATCCCTGTGATAGAGAGCCGTGATTCACTCAGGAAGAAAGAGGGAGAGCTTACCCGCTCAATTCCGCGGGAAGACATTCTGATCGTACAAACCCCGCAGGTTTTTAAGTCTTCGCTGCTGAAAGAAGCCTACCAGCAGGAGTTTAGCAGCCATTTCACAGACGATGCTTCCGTTGTTGAAAAGAACGGAGCCGATGTTCATACCACGAAGGGAGATTCAAGGAACATCAAGATCACCTATCCGGAAGACATCCAGGTAGCCTCTTTTTTTCTGACCACGCTTCAGCAAAAAGACCCGGTTAAATAACCAGGTCTTTAATTAATAATTGAACATTCTTTTTTGAGGATTTATGCTGCTCCCCTTATCACTCTAAGCAATACCGCAACGATAGCGATTACCAATAAAATGTGTATAATACCGCCAGTAGCATATCCTCCCAGAAAGCTCACAGCCCAGATAATTACTAAAACGACTGCGATTAAATAAAGTAGATTTCCCATAATTTTATGTTTTTCGTTATAGACTTATTTTTATTATAAGAATATGAAAAACGGATAAATTGTTTACGGGATTTGAAAATTCTCTTGTGGGATAATTAATCTATACGAAAAAAGCCCTGTGGGAACAGGGCTCTAATATTCGTCTTCATTAAAGAAAAAATCATCTTTAGTTGGATAATCCGGCCAGATCTCTTCTATATTTTCATATGGCTCTCCGTCGTCTTCCAGCGCCTGTAAGTTCTCAATCACTTCAACTGGAGCCCCTGACCGGATCGCATAATCGATCAATTCATCCTTGGTGGCAGGCCATGGAGCGTCCTCCAGGTGCGATGCTAATTCTAACGTCCAATACATATTTCTTAGAATTTATGATTTTTAAATTTTCGCAAAAGTATAATAAAAATATTTAGCTTTTAAAATAATAATATCATTTTTTCGGCCTCACGGAAGCCACTTAATTTCACTGATACCGCTATCGAAACACAGTTTCCGTGCCAAGACGAACAAGTAGTCACTTAAACGGTTGAGAAACACTAAAATTATACCCGGCACCACACTCTCCTCTGCCAAATGTACAGTAAAGCGCTCCGCTTTGCGGCAAACACACCTCGCAATATGACAAAAAGATACAGTCGTAGAACCGCCCGGCAGCACAAAATGGCGCAGCTCGGGGAGCACTTCATCCATCGCATCAATTTCCCTCTCCAAAACCGACACATCCTCCATCGAAATTTCCGGCAATTTCATCCTTGACTTTTCAGGATCGGAAGCCAGAATGGCTCCTATCACGAAAAGCTTTTCCTGGATCATCATCAGTATATCCTTGTGATGATCAGAAATCTCCTGGTCTCTCACCAACCCGATATAAGAGTTCAGCTCGTCTACCGTTCCGTACGACTCTATCCGCAGATCATACTTTGGCACCTTCGTCCCACCAATCAGCGAGGTAAACCCCTTATCACCGGTTTTCGTGTAAATCTTCATTTATTATCCTTTAAGGGCATGGGATTGTCCGCAAACAGCCCGGCCGCATTTTACAAAAAAAGAAAGATTCTGATCCTTTTGTGTAAATGTTGAAAAATAACAGAGTGTGGATAGTTCAGGATGTATGCCTCAGCCTATACTTTCAAAGTCATTTCCCGTCTCTCTCATCTCTTTCAATCTGGGTGATACAAGTTTAACATGCTCGTTAAGATAGTCATTCTCAATCAATCCGTCACGCATTCTCACAATTCTGTGAGCGTGCTGAGCAATGTCCTCTTCATGGGTAACCAGTATAATGGTATTTCCTTTCGAATGAATTTCTTCCAGCAAACCCATAATTTCAACCGAAGTCTTCGTGTCAAGGTTACCGGTAGGTTCATCAGCGAGGATAATAGAAGGATTGTTGATCAGTGCCCTGGCTACGGCAACACGCTGCCGCTGCCCACCTGATAGTTCATTAGGCTTATGCCCGACACGGTTTCCTAACCCAACATTTTCAAGCGCAATCCGCGCGCGTTCTTCTCGCTGGGTCCGGCCGACTCCTGCATAAATCAAAGGAAGGGCGACGTTATCCAGCGAACTGGATCGCGGCAAAAGATTAAAAGTCTGAAATACGAAACCTATTTCTTTATTTCTCACAACGGCAAGTTCATTATCACTCATCTCACTCACATGGATGCCATTCAGGATGTATTCTCCCTTCGTAGGAGTATCAAGACAGCCTAAGATATTCATAAGAGTAGATTTCCCCGAGCCCGACGGGCCCATCAGGGCTACAAATTCGCCTTTCTGAATATTCAGTGTCACCGATTTAAGCGCATGAATTACCTCTGTTCCTATCACATATCTCCGGCCAACATCAGTAATCGTAATAAGTGGTTGTTCTTGCATGTATGTTAGATAAAATCCGTAAGGCTATGTTACACTTCAATTAGACGATTTATCTATTACTTTAGCCACCTTAAAATAGGAATCGTCATGTACAGGCGCATTATGTAATGCTTCCTCTCTTGTAATATCCATACGAACGGCATCTTCCCTGAACACATTTATTTCGTCGTTCATATAAATAAGGGGTTCCACACCACTTGTATCCAGCTCATTCAGCTTTTCCATAAAACTCAGAATATTGTTCATGTCCTGGAGAAGAGCCTTTTCCTCACTTTCGTTTACATCCAGCCGTGCAAGATGCGCGATTTTTGCTATTGTATTCCTGTCAAGCTTCATTCTTTTTTAAACCTTCGCTGATTATATTAAATATCTGTGCACTTAAGGCGTCAGCATTGTCCAAGTTCAATCCTTTCGTCTCAACCACCGAATGTACGAAAATATGACAAATTCCCGGCTTACTGCCATATACAGATCCGTCATCCCACATTTTCTCCCACGCATCGGTTACCGATACCGGTATGATCGGAACCTGATGCTCAATAGCCAGGCGGAAAGGGCCGTTTTTAAACTCACTTAATACCGGCGGATAATCATCCGGTATCTTCCCTTCGGGAAAGATCACCATGCTCATTCCTTTCCTCAGATACTCATCTGCACGCTTAAACGCCCTGAACGCAGACATCCTGCTCTCCCGGTTGAAAGGAATATCGATGGTCGTAAAAAACAATCGGGTCACCGGGTTTCCAAGCAGCTCATCCTTTCCCATAAAGGCGAAGTTATTCCGCGTCATCAGAGTGATGGCAGTAATATCCAGATTCGAGGTATGATTCGAGCAAATGATATACTTTCGCGACCAGTCTATCGGTTTGGCAAAAGAATACGAATAGAAAAAGCCTGCTCCTGCCGAAGTTAAAAAGCCCAGTAAACGTCTGAATTTATTCAGCACCCTGAACCTTTCAGGCTTTCTGGAAAAATAGAACAGGAACGGGTAAAGAAGAAAGAAAAAAATCACGACGCTTCCCAGGTAAAGGTAACGGTGAGCGAGCTTTAAATATCTTTTCATTCAGGTCAAAAATATAAAAAATCCTTACTTTCGTCCAGTTATGGAAACAGTTGTAAGCGGTATTCGTAGTACCGGAAAACTACACTTAGGGAATTACTATGGAGCAATAACCAACTTCATAAAAATGCAGCATGAATATAATTGCTTCTTTTTCATTGCTGATTATCATTCGCTGACCACTCATCCCACCCCGGGCGACCTGCATGGCACAGTGAAGCATGTGCTGGTAGAATACCTGGCGGCAGGTATAGATCCTGAAAAAGCCACTATTTACCTGCAGTCAGACGTTCCGGAAATAACCGAACTGTATTTATTCTTAAATATGAACGCCTATCTCGGCGAGCTGGAAAGAAGTACATCCTTTAAAGACAAGGTACGGGCACAGCCCGACAATGTCAATGCCGGACTTCTTACTTATCCCGTCCTGATGGCTGCCGATATTCTGATACACAAAGCCACAAAAGTACCGGTTGGAAAAGACCAGGAGCAGCATCTTGAAATGGCAAGAACTTTCGGGAACCGCTTTAACAGGTTATACAACAATGAGTTCTTTCCCGAGCCCTACGCTTTTAGCTTCTCCGATAAATTAGTAAAAGTTCCCGGACTTGACGGAAAAGGAAAAATGGGAAAATCAGAAGGAGAATCCAACGCTGTTTATCTGTCGGATAGTCCCGAAGTCATCCGCAAAAAAGTAATGAGAGCTGTTACCGACAGCGGACCGGCAGAAGAGAACCAGGCTAAGCCCGATGTGATTCAAAATCTTTTCGACCTCATAAAGATCGTATCTTCAGAAGATACCTATAAGCATTTCGACGAACAGTATAACAAATGTCAGATCCGTTACGGCGATCTGAAGAAACAACTGGCAGAAGACATTATTATTGCGACTTCCCCCGTCAGAGAACGTATAAATGACATTGCGGCAGACAGTGAATACCTGAGAAAAGTAGCTGAAATGGGTGCTGAAAAAGCCAGGGCAAGTGCTTCCGCGACGTTAAAAGCAGTAAGGGAAATAATAGGATTTAAAAAGTTTTAATCCGCAGGTGCCCTGGACCGGGATAAGAAGAGTAATACTGAATCATATAAAACTATAAAAATGCATATTGCCGTTGTAGGAAACATTGGAGCCGGAAAAACAACCTTAACAGAGTTATTGTCCAAGCATTTGGGCTGGGAGCCTCATTTCGAAGCAGTAGACAATAACCCGTATCTGGAAGACTTTTACAGCGACATGAAACGCTGGAGCTTCAACCTTCAGATATATTTTTTAAACAGCCGCTTCAACCAGATTAAAGAAATACAGAAGCAAGAGCAGAATATCATTCAGGACCGGACTATTTATGAGGATGCTTACATCTTTGCAGAAAATCTGCATGAAATGGGCCTGATGTCCACACGTGATTATGAAAATTACCGGGCCATCTTCGACAATATGACCTCCTTCATAAAAGCTCCCGACCTTCTTATATATTTACGCGCTTCTGTCCCTACCCTGGTCAACAATATTCAGCGAAGGGGCAGAGACTATGAAGCGGGCATCAGGCTCGATTATTTGTCGAAGCTCAATGATAAATACAAAAAATGGATCGACAATTATAAAGAAGGTAAACTGCTGATCCTGGATAAAGACAAACTTGACTTCGCCAACAACCCTGAAGACCTGGGATTTATCATTGACAGCATCGAACGCCAGCTATACGGGCTTTTCTAAGGAATAAGCCCCTCCTTCATCATATATTTTTCTTTTATGGAAACAACTAACCATGCAACTAACAGCACGCACAATACACAGCTCCGCATCCTCGGGGTAATTCCCGCGCGCTTCGCTTCAAGCCGTTTCCCGGGCAAACCTCTGGTAGATATACACGGAAAAAGCATGATACAGCGCGTTTACGAACGTGCAAAAGAATCCACCAAGCTCGACGATCTCGTAGTAGCCACAGACGACGAGCGGATCCTTCTTCATGTAAATGACTTCGGCGGAAGGGCTATTCTGACATCTGATACGCATCAAAGCGGAACCGACCGGTGCGCAGAAGCTGCGCATAAACTGCCGGGGTTCAATGTCATTATCAATATCCAGGGCGACGAACCCTATATCGACAGCCGGCAAATAGACTTGCTTGCCAGTTGCTTTGCAGAGCCGGAGACGGCTTTAGCCACGCTCGTAAAGAAGATTACAACAGGCAGCGAGCTTAGTAACCCGAATTCACCGAAAGTCATTCTGAACAGAAACTCAGAGGCTATCTATTTCAGCAGAACTCCCATCCCCTTTCTGAGAGGGATCCTGCAGGGGGAGGATCATGAAGAATGGCTGTCGCATCATACATTTTTTAAACATATCGGCATTTATGGATATCGCGCAGACACCCTTGAGGCAATTACCCACCTTCCGGTTTCCATACTCGAAAAAGCAGAGTCACTGGAACAGCTGAGATGGATAGAAAATGGATATAAAATAAAGGTAGCTGTTACCGATATAGAGACCCAGGCCATTGACACCCCGGCTGATCTCCAGGCTATTCTAAAAAAACATAACCAATAGTTTAATAAAATTCAAAAACCACCTTTAATATTAACAACTAGAATAGAAAAAAAATTAGAAATATATGAAACAAACCTGGTTTTCCCGGTGTTGATAAGACACTAAAATCTATAAATATATGCCCGGAAAAAAAACTAGCCCAGGGGATCTTAACAACACTATTAATTTATTTCTCAAGGAACTGCCCGACCCAACTACATGTATGCAAACGGCATTCCGCAAAGAATTATCAGTTAACGACCGGAAGGTTATCCTGCTTGCGCAACAAATAAAAGGTGCCAACGGGATGGCCTGGAATGTAAATGTCACTTAGTGACAAAACATTTCCATACTTTAACAAGAAGGGGTACGTCAAAAAAACGTACCCCTTCTTGTTGATACAGCCCCTCAGACAACATTTCTCCCCTTCGCCTGTTAAATCAGGACATCCATCCTAATGATTCGGTTATGTCTCGTTTAAATATTACGGCACTGGTGTTATTATTCACCACTTTCATTTATTCATGTAAGGTAACCGGACCGGGAGGGATCTTTGGAAAAGCAAGCCCTCATGAAAAATACGGTCAGTTATTAACCACCACCGGCCTTCAGACGACTGCTCTCGGCCGCGAGTGGTTTACAGCCGCAGATAATAGTCTCGCTAATCCCCTTCAGGTGAGTATCCCCTATAAAGAGCAGGGATATTTCCCTTCAGATAAAGCACGCGCCAGCGCCATCCGGTTTGAAGCTAAACAAGGTCAGAAACTCACCATTTCATTCCATAAGAAGCCAGCGGAAAACTTCAATGTCTATATAGATCTTTGGGAAGAAAAAGAGAATAACAGGAAACTGGTTGCCTATGCAGATACAGGTCAGACCGGTTTCAGCTATGAGATAGAAAAAGCCGGACACTATTTACTCCGGCTCCAGCCCGAACTGCTCGCTTCAGGAGAGTATACGCTGACCATTATAACAGGCCCGAGCCTGGCCTTCCCCGTGAAAAAAGGAAAAGCTCAAAGTTTTTGGGGAGCCGGCCGGGATGCTGGCGCCAGGCGCCATGAAGGAGTAGACATCTTCGCCCCGTTCAGAGCCCCTGCCCTCGCCGCTGCCAATGGAACTATCACCCGGGTAGGTCTTAATTCACTTGGCGGAAAAGTCATCTTCCTGCGTCCTGACGGCAAAAATTATAACTTGTACTACGCCCATCTCGATGAGCAGCTGGCAACCGGCGGTCAGACCGTTTCAGCCGGTGATACAATCGGCCTGATCGGAACTACCGGAAATGCAAAAGGAGGAAGTCCTCATCTCCATTTCGGAATCTATGCCTCCGGAGGCGCGGTGGATCCGTTTCCTTTTATCGATCCTGCCACCAAAATGCCTGAAGATGTGAAGATGCCCACAGCAAACATCGGACGGTCAATGAGAACAATGAACGTAAATACCAGCGTGTATCCGCAGCCAGGCACAGCATCTTCCTCCCTCATTAAGCTCCCGGCCGGATCGCTCGTAGAAGTTACGGCTGCAGCCTCATCCTGGGCAAAAGTATTGCTTCCCGACGGAATGAAAGGCTTTATAAAGAGCGACCAGCTGAAACAGGCAAGCAGTCCTGTAAAGCGGATCGTTCTTCCTGCTGACCGCCCCCTCTTTGACAGGCCAGATTCGCTCGCAGCAAGGAAAAAGCAAA
>JBQGEO010000573.1:0-7705 GCA_052039655.1 Pararcticibacter sp. | reverse complement strand
GTTATAAACGGGCGGAGATCATCGGTCATAACTGCCGCTTTTTGCAACGCGAAGACCGTGAGCAAAAAGCCCGCGCCGAAATGCGTGAGGCTATTGAAAACGGCAGCGACCTCGTGGTTGACATCCGTAATTATAAAAAAGATGGCACGTTGTTCTGGAACGAACTGTACATGTCGCCCATCCGGGACAGCAGAGGTAAAGTGAACTACTTTATCGGCGTTCAAAATGACATTACCCGCCGTAAACAAGCTGAAGACGAGGTAAGAGCGAATCAGGCAAAAATAGAGCAGCGCATCGATGAGCGCACTAATAACCTGAAAGAAAATGAAGAATATTTATCCAGTATCGTGCAAACGGTGCGCGAAAGCTTGGTGGTGCTTTCCCACGACCTGAAAGTGCTCAGTGTTAATGACCATTTCATCCGTACATTTAAGGTATCACGCGAAGAAACCGAAGGTAAAGTCTTATATGATCTCGGTAACGGGCAATGGAACATTCCCGAATTAAAAAAACTATTGGAGCAAATCCTGCCGACCAATAATCCGGTTACTGATTTTGAAGTGACACATGATTTTCCGCATATCGGCAGAAAGCTCATGCTGCTCAATGCTCACCGGATCGAACTGGAAGGCCAGTATAAAGACCGCATCCTGATCGCCATTGAAGATATCACCGACAGGCGGGCTATTGAACAACGTAAAGATGATTTCCTGTCCATTGCCAGTCATGAACTAAAAACACCACTGACCACTATTAAAGGCTATGTGCAAATCATCAACCGGCTAACAGCGCATTATAACGATGAAAAACTGAGAAACGCAGTGGGTAAAACATCTATGTATGTAGAACGGTTAAATAACCTGATCGGCGAATTGCTTGATGTTTCCCGCATTCAGGCTGGTAAGATCGAACTCCATAAAGAGCCATTTGGCTTCGACCAAATGGTTCGCGAAGCAGTAGAGGGATTTAGTCAGGGTAGCCGTTCCTACCAGATTACCATCTCTGGCCAAACGAATGCAAGCGTTAACGGCGATGAATCGCATATTACACAAGTGGTGACCAACCTTTTAAGCAATGCCGTGAAATACTCCCCCGACCATAAAACCATTCATGTGCACCTGTCTGTAGTCAGTGATTATGTTAAGCTAGCTGTCACCGACCAGGGGGTCGGCATTCCGCGGGATGAGCAAAACAAGATCTTCGACCGCTTTTACAGGGTCGGAGACATTCAGCAGCGCTTCCCTGGCATGGGTATCGGTTTGTTTATATGTGCCGAGATCATCCGCAATCACGAAGGTACCCTCTGGGTAGAAAGCGAACCGCAAAAAGGCTCCACATTTAGTTTTACGCTACCGATGAACAAACCTGAAGGAGGAACTGATGCCCGCTAAAATAATGATCTGCGATGATGATGAAGGCATACTGGATCTCCTGGAACTCGTACTGCGCGACGAGGGATATGAGACAATACCAGAGATCAACAGTCTGAATGTGTCCCAAATCGTTGACCAGGAGCACCCGGACCTGCTGCTGTTAGACCTCTGGATGCCCGTGCTTTCGGGCGACCAGGTATTACGCACACTACGTGATAATCCCAAAACCCGGAAGCTTCCTGTAATCATCATATCAGCGAGCAACGATGGCAAAAGCATTGCGATGAACGCAGGCGCTACAGATTTCGTGTCCAAGCCATTTGATCTGGATAAACTTGTTAACCGGGTTAAAAACCTGCTTGCGGGAACTTTAAACTAACAATTCGTGCTTGAACCCTATAAAGGGGTCAGCACGAATAAATACAAGTCCATCAAATCTATTTATATCCGTTTAAACTTAAAGGCATCAATGTTGGAAACGTCCACGCATAATCGTGTTTTCCATACATAACAGGACGATGAGGAGCAACATACGCACGATACACCTCACTATCATATATATTACTCATGGCCTCGAGCAAATTCGCCGGCCAGAAGCCATACATAGAATGGACACTTCCTGTTACCGGATCTTTGAAATACTTCCATTCCTGAGGATGTTGGTTATAGTATAGCAGATAATCGAGCGCCTTCTTAACCGAAGCTCCATTCTTTTCAGCGAAAAACAAATTTTCGCCCGTCTCGTTGTAAATCACCCACATAGATGCAGTCAAGGGTGCCAGCGAAAAATACGTATACCAAATCCCATTGCCCTGCCGCTTTACCTCTTCCACCATGTGGCCGTCTTCCGCTATTTTATCAAAAAGATCTTTTTTGATGAGACGGATATTTTCCTGTAAATCTTCCGCGTAATCTAAGTAAGCATTCGCCAGCACGGATGCCAGTCTCGACCAGTCGCCTGAGTTGTTATCCCGGAAACGAATGCTGTTTGCAGCGTGACGAAACACATTTTTAGTCCACACCTTAAACTGTTCCTGATCGGCAGACTTCCATCTTTTATAATCCTTCAAGAGGTCAGCTGCGATCATAAGCGTAGTTCCGGAATATGACATCACCAGGGAACCATCCATCTGCGAGTACTTCCTGTTCACTTTTGCCCAGGAATTCATAAAATACAACGCTTTCTCTGCATATTTTTTCTTCCCGGTGAGTTTCCAGGCAAGGGCACAGCTGTAAGCCGACATCCCATCTACCTGCAACCCCACAGATAACCGGCGATGTCCTTCCTTGTCCTGGTAGAAGCCAGGGACACTAAAATCCTCCACAGCATGGTGTGTGATAGAAAATGAGGAATCAGCCCTGTGGATTAACAGTTTAAAGGCCGAAACATAGGGTTCCTTCTGTTCCTTTAACTGCTTTTTCACAAAATCAATCTGCTCCTGCGGATGCATAGCAGCTCCTGCTGCTAACACAAAACCGGGCTGCATACTGGCCAGAATACAGACCAGTATCGCGGCTAATGCATTAAAAATTCGAAATCTGAGTGTGCGCATTGTATGGTTGTAAGTACCCTCCTGATTTATGGTTTATATTCTTTAATCTGCTCAACCGGCTGTAAAACATTATGAGTCTTTTCTACGGGAATACTGGCGTTCAAGACAAAAGTCCCCTTCTTCTTAATGTCTCTTGAAGAGAATCCAATCCGAACTTCATACTTTCCCGCGTCAGTAATCCACTCAGACCGGTCAGAATAAAAAGAGGCCAGATCAGCTCCCTTTATAGAAAACCGGATCTCCTGGGATTCACCGGGAGCCAATAATTTGGTTTTCGCGAACGATTTCAGTTCCTGGGCGGGTTTATCCAGGTTTTTAACCGGCGCTGAAACATACAACTGCACAACCTGCCTCCCGGCTACGGTTCCTGTATTCTTAACCCTGCAAGTCACATCAAAACTACCATTCGCAGATGGTCTGCCCTGTCTAAAATCTATAACAGCAAAACTCGTGTAAGACAGACCGTAACCAAACTCGTAGTTTACCGGTACTTTAAACGTATCGTGATACCGGTATCCCACATAAATACCTTCCTGGTATGTCACATTCAACGGTTTCTCAACCGGCGTTCCCGGGAAGTTTTTTGCAGATGATACATCCTCATAATTCACCGGGAAGGTAGTGGCCAGTTTTCCGGAAGGATTCACCTTTCCACTCAAAACATCAGCTACCGAGTTTCCTGCTTCCTGGCCGGGCTGCCAGGCAAGCAGAATGGCATCCGCGCTCTCCTTCCAGCCTTTCATATCAATTACTCCGGCAACATTCAGAACAACCACCAGTTTCTTCCCCCGTGCGTGAAAAGCAACCGCAATTTTATTCAACTGCGTAATCTCATCAGGCAGAAGATGATAATTCTTTTCCAGATCCCGATCAGAGGTTTCTCCCGAATTTCTTCCTATTGTCAGCACCGCAATATCGCACTCTTCCGCTTTTTTAAAAATCACACTATCCTGTAGCTTCAGTTCCGGTGCAGCCTTTGGCCATTTCGCCCCTGCGGCCATTTGATCTGCAGAATCTTTCGTAAAGTATCGCAGGTAATCCATTTTAAGGTCCGCATCCGGTTTGTAACCGGCATTGCCGATCCCCTTTATTACCGAAATCACATATGCTTTGTTCACGTCGCCGCTTCCCCAGCCTCCGGCTATCGTTTTGAATGAGGTATTCCCGAAAACAGCAATGCTCTTCACTTTACTGCCGAAAGGCAATGTCTGCCTGTCATTCTTCAGAAGTACCATTGCGTCGGCCCCTGCCCTTCTTACTACTTCAGCGTGCGCTTTTAAATCCGGCTTGTCAGAATAAGGACGCTTATTGAAGGTGGGAGATTTTAAAATGATATTCAGGATCCTTTCAACACTGCTGTCCAGGGCCTGCATGCTGAGTGTCCCATTTTCAACTGCAGCAACGATCATATCCGATTGTCCGGGCCTTCCGGGCATAATAAGGTCATTTCCTGCTCTGATCATGGCAGGACGATCTCTTCCACCTCCCCAGTCAGACATCACAAACCCTTCGAATTTCCACTCATCCCGCAAAATTGTACTCAACAGGTCGTAACTTTCGGCTGTAAAAATTCCGTTAAGCTTGTTGTAAGATGACATCACTGTCCAGGGATTCGATTCCTTTACCGCAATTCTGAAACCCTTCAGATAAATTTCACGCAATGCCCTTTCCGAGACAATAACATTCACACCATTCCTGTTGGCTTCCTGGTTGTTCCCTGAAAAATGCTTAATAGAGGTTCCTACCCCGTTCGACTGAATTCCCCTGACAATGGCTCCCGCCATTTTTCCGGATATCAGCGGATCCTCGGAATAATACTCAAAGTTCCGCCCGTTAAGCGGATTCCGGTGGATATTCATACCGGGAGCTAAAAGGATGTCTATTCCATACTCCCTTACCTCATTTCCGAAGGCACGCCCCACTTCTTCCACGAGATCAGTATCCCAGGTGGATGCCAATGACGTTCCTACAGGAAAAGCAGTAGCATAATACGTCCTTCTCTTATCAGTTTTACGGACGACGTTGATACGCACTCCGGCAGGTCCGTCACTCACGATAAGAGCAGGAATGCCAAGACGGGGAATGGTAGCCATAATTCCTGCCGCTCCAGGCACTTTCTGTTCTGTAAAACCGATAGTCGTGCCGGTATCCGCTGAAGATGCCTTTTTCAGTTCAGTGGCGCCAACAACCAGCTGCGCTTTCTCATGAATCGTCATCGCTGCAATTACCTCTTTAACGGTATTCCTTCCTAGCTGAGGGATATTCGTTTGCCCCCGGGCAGCGAAAGAAAATAAGAGCAACGCAAAAAGAAAAGATGTATATAATTTCATTTTAATAGTTTACTTAATGAACACCTGTGCAACAGATAAAGAGTGGAAAACCAGCTCCCATGCATAGAGTAAATGTCAGCAAGGGTGAACATCTGGGCTAAAATAGACAGCCACTCCCGCAGAACGTGACAAAAAAGGACCTGTTTTGCCTGGGAACGATCCCGTAAAATGGGACCGTTCCCACAACTTTCAGAAAAACACGTTACAAGTGTTGGATTTTATATCCCGCTAACAATACCGGTGGGATTGCTATCGGGTTTAAGCTATTTCCAAACAAGGTTTTCAATTAGTAATTTTGACCCTAATGCCCACACCACAACAGCTCCAGCAAATTTTTGCTCCCTACTACGATGCGGAACTAAGTATCTGGGAAACATTTTCCAGGAAGATCATCATCCGGCAGTTCGGGAAAAATGAAATCATCAAAGACTACGACGAAATCGAAAAGTATCTGAATATCATTGTTACCGGCTCTGCAGGACTCTTTGTATGGAATGGCAAGAAAAATATCTGTATCAACCTGCTGTACGAGAACAGTTTTATGACCGATTACTACTCTTTCCTCAAACAACAACCTTCAGGCATCAAAACAGAAGCTCTGGAGGATTGCACCCTGTGGTCAGTCAGCAGTCGTGATTTAAACGAGCTCTATTCACGCAATGAAATCGGTTTACGGGTCGGCAAAAGCATTTCCGAAAGTATGTTTTTACGCAAACAGCAGGAGCAGATCAACCTTCTGACACTTAGCCCGGAAGAACGCTATCTTAGATTGATCAAACAACGCCCTGAGATTTTTAAGCGTACGCCACTCAAGATTATCGCATCTTATTTGGGACTGACAGCAGAAAGCTTGAGCAGGCTCAGGAAAAGACTTGTTGAATAACAAAACTTACCTATCGTCAATTTTACATAAGCCCGTTATCGCTATTTTTAGGCGCTCAAATTCCAAAGCTCAAGACATGAAAGAAAAGACCCAGCTTAAGGGCATTATCCTGTTTTATATAATTGCTGTTCTGTTTCGCTATCTGGCAGTCAAAACAAACCTTCTTAATTTTACTGACAACGGGTATCTGATAATATTGCTGCGGGGATGCGGTCCTGCTATAGGTGCCTGGGTAGCCGTCAAAGCATTCCGCATACCGATTCGGCTTTCACTGAAAGGCAGCTATCATAACATATTGTTACCGTTCGTGATCTTCTGGATATTACCCGTGGTACTGATAGGCACAGTAAGCAGTATCCAGGAAGGAAAATTCCCTGCCCTGCTTCTCTTCACCGTCCTTGTGTACGGCTTGCTGGAAGAGATTGGCTGGCGTGGATTCTTGCAGGAACAGTTAAATCACTTACCGAAATTTCAGGCCATCAGCATCATCACGGTGCTCTGGTTTGTCTGGCATCTGAACTTTGAAGGGACCACCTCTAACTTAATTTTCTTTGGTATTCTGTTCTTCGGTACCTGGGGAATAGGCAAAGTGTACAGCAGCACCTATTCGCTGCTTGCAGTTGCCGGTCTCCATTCGCTGAACAATTTTTTCAGGCATGGCCTGCACAGAACAGAATTAATATTAATTGCGGTATTGCTGGCCATCTGGATCGGTTTCATTATCTGGTATAACCGGAACTATAAAACTATAGCAGCTAACCGGGGCATTTCTGATAATAAATTTACCTCTGCTGAGAAACATTAAAAATGACAAGGCTATTTTTCACACTGTTTTCCCTGTTAACTACTGCTCAAATTTTCGCACAGACCGATCTTAAACAGCGGGTTGAACAAATAATCGCTACTAAAAACGCCGATATCGGCGTTTCAATCCGGAGTTCAGGAACCGGGGAAACCATGGATATATGTGGGAGTCAGCACTATCCTATGATCAGCGTCTTCAAATTCCATATAGCTCTGGCCGTTTTAAATAAAGTTGACAACAAGCAACTTTCCCTGAAGCAAAAGATTTTTGTACGAAAATACGAGTTATTGGAAGATACATGGAGCCCCTTCAGAGAGAAGTATCCGAAAGGTGATATCCAGATCACCCTGGAAGAAGCACTACGCTGGACTGTTTCTCATAGCGACAATAACCTGGGCGACCTCTTGATTAGGCTCACAGGAGGAGTAAGAGAGATTTCGAACTTCATGAATGATCCCGCCTTCATTATCAAAAACAATGAAGAAGAAATGCACAAAAGCTGGGACGCACAATTTCTGAACACTACCACCCCCAATTTTTCGACGCGCCTGCTTAATGACTTTTACAATGGAAAAATCCTGAGCAGGAAGTCAACGAAATTGCTCTATGAAATGCTGGTGGAAACATCGGTAGGCCTGAACAGAATTAAAGGTAAACTACCGAAAGAAACAGAGGTAGCCCACAGGACAGGAAGTTCTTTTACCAATAAAGAAGGACTTACAGGGGCCATAAACGACATCGGGATCGTAAAGCTTCCGGAT
>JBQGEO010000572.1:0-3053 GCA_052039655.1 Pararcticibacter sp. | reverse complement strand
AGAGTAGAGGTCCTGCCTTTCGGAGAATTTAAGAACGAGGGCGACTACTCTGAAGGTGACCTGGAGCGGGAGGAATCGCCCAAACTATCCCTTGCCGGTGGATACAGCTATAACTTTAAGACAAACCGGACAGGCGGGCAGCTGGGAAAGGAATTGTATGCCGCCAGGGATATGGGCACCGCCATATTCGACCTGATTTTCAAATATAACGGGTGGGCGTACGAGTCGGAGTATATGAAACGCACATCTGATAACCCGCTCACATTTAACAAGAGCGGGGACCTCCGGTATGTCTACGCCGGTTGGGGAAATAATCACCAGGTTTCATATTTGTTTAAGAATCACTACGAGACAGCTCTCAGGTATTCTATTTTACAGCCGGAAGATCTGACTGCAATATATGAACCCCGGAAAGAAGTCCTGGAAGCAGGAGTTACCCGCTATCTAAGGAAACACCGGATCAAAGCTCAGTTGAATATCAGTTACAATACAGAAGAAGGTGACTGGGATTTCCAGGATGACGATAATTACTGGGGAGCCTTATTTCAGGTAGAATTGGGAATCTGAAAAGAGTACTCTCGGAAAATTCTTCATAAACCCAAATTAACGCTATGGTTTTCAGGGAAGCAAGAGTCGGGGATATTAAACAAATACAGATTGTAAGAAATTCAGTCACGGAGAATGTACTGTCTAGCCCTGATTTAGTAACAGATCAGGATTGTGAAGTTTTTATGTTTGAAAGAGGCAAAGGCTGGGTGTGTGAAATTGCCACCAATATTGTCGGATTCGCTATTGCAGACCTTGTTGGTAATAACATCTGGGCGTTGTTTCTGCATCCTGATCATGAGAAAAAGGGCATCGGAAGAAAACTCCACGATATGATGCTTGACTGGTATTTTACAAAGCAGGATAATGTTTGGCTTGGTACAGCTCCAGGGACAAGAGCAGAATTATTCTATGAAAAATCCGGCTGGCGTAAAGTAGGAATGTATGGCAGGGAAACCAAATTTGAAATGACGGCTCAAGGATGGAAATCTATTAAAGTTGCCCGAAAAATGAAAACAACTAGTATCGCTATCCCAAGATAAGTCGCCACATTTCCCTCCTGCATTTATTTTCTGCTGATGATAAAGACAATCCAGGCGAGCTGGTAGGCCTTCGCTATCCCGGTTTACCGCCTTGTTTGAACCCGTCAATTGAACGCCGCCCGAAATTCCAAGGGGGTTTGCATTGTCCTCGTCTTGAAAAATTTGTTGAACGATTGTGAGTGCTCAAAGCCAAGTTCGTATGCAATCTCGCTGATGCCCAGTTTGGTGGTCGATAGCTTTTCTTTTGCCAAAGACAACAGCTTTTCCTGTATATGCTCTTTGGTGGTCTTTTTCGTGCTGTTTTTGAGTACAGTTCCCAGGTAATTGGGAGATAAATGAAGTTCTGATGCAATGTCCTGTACGCCTGGTATCCCTTTCTCCGCTAAGCTTTGCGGGGAGAAGAATTTTTCCAGAACCTTTTCCAATTTTGTCAATATTTCCTGATTGTTGATCTTCCGTGTCAAAAACTGACGCTGATAGAAGCGCTCACAATAACTAAGTAAGAGGTCTATCTGAGACAGGATAATCGTTTGGCTGAAAGCATCGATGTTTGCGTGGTATTCCCGCTGGATTTGTTCCATCAGATCCGTGATGATGATCTCTTCTTTTTCCGAAAGGAATAAGGCTTCATGGATGGCATACCCAAAGAAATCATAGGTCTTGATTTTGTTAGCCAACGGACTATTCCATAAAAAATCGGGATGAATGACCAGCAGGAGCCCGGATGGCTGTACGTCCGGCTTCACGGTCGACAATTTGACAACCTGCCCCGGCGCAACAAAAGAAAGTAAGCCCTCGTCAAAGTCATAGTGAAGCTGACCATATTTAAATTTTCCCTGGATGTTTCTTTTCAATCCAATGGTATAAAAATCCTGCACCCAGCTGATCTCAGGCTCATCCGTCTGGTAAGAAACCAAACTATAATCCACCAGGCTGATTAAAGGATGTTCCGCCTTCGCTAGGCCACTAATCTGATGAAAAGAAGCGATATTTTTTAAGTGATGTATCACAGTCGTGTCTAATTTATGAAAAAGGTGGGACAGAAGCAGATGTTTTCGTCCCACTTTTATCATGTTGTTAATGGAATAAACACATGCAGTAAAAACCCATCAGTCGCCGGCAGTTCTCGTCCTTAAGTGAAACGGACAAGCTTCGCCGGACAACTGCTGTTTGCAAAGCATCAAAGCATCAATTTTGAGCATAATCGGTGGATTTGCTCAAAGACTCATAAGCCGAAAGATCTTTTTGGACGGCATCTATTTTTTGTGAAGCCATACCAAATGAATCACTTCCCATGAAGAAATGCAATGGCGCTTGTTCCAACGATGCGAGTTTGATCAGGGTTTCAGCCCCTTTTTGCGGATCTCCAGGTTGGTTGCCGGGTATATCTTGCAGGTGTACACGATCTAATTCACGTGCTTCTTTATAGTCATCAATGGGATGTTTGGCTGTACGCAAAGAATCTTTAGATAGAAACTCTGTACGGAAATATCCCGGATATACGATAGTCGCTTTGATACCTAATGATTGTGCTTCCGCCGCCAGGGCTTCGGTCATTCCCGCCACGGCAAATTTGGAGGCATTATACACTCCCCACCCAGGGAATCCACCTAAGAAACCTGCGATCGATGAAATATTAATGATATACCCTGAACGTTGCTGACGCAGGTAGGGCATTGTATTCCGAATGATGTTGAGTGTGCCGAATACATTGACGTCAAATGCTTTTCTGGCTTCTTCGTCTGTCAATTCTTCCAGGGTGCCTAATTGCCCATACCCTGCGTTGTTAACAACTACATCTAAGTGTCCAAAATGTGTTACTGCCTTTTCAATGGTTGGTTTTACGGCATTGTCGTTACTAACATCCAATGTTAAAGGAAGAAAATTGTCCTGTACACCCACAGCCTTCTGAAGATCTTCGCCAGACCTGGAAGTCGCTGCCACCTGATACCCTTTTTGCAATAA
>JBQGEO010000571.1:0-2895 GCA_052039655.1 Pararcticibacter sp. | reverse complement strand
ATGGCAATCAGCACACCCGATCGGGTTAATAATCTGACTGCCGAAGTCTGAGAGCTTATGACTGTAAAACTCCGTTACGCCAAATTCTTTCATGAGCCTGGGAACATCCGGACTCTTACAAGTCCAGCACGTGCTGGGCATCGCACCCGCACCCGGCTCTTTCGGGGCTCCTATACGTATAGAGGCCAGCACGTCCCGAACGGCATGGTTATGCCCCCGGGGCTGATTATATCCCTTACTGAAGGCATACCCTGCCCACAGGATAATAGTTTCAGGGTTTTCCTCCAGCGCATCCCTGAACCCGCTTGTATTATATTTACTTTTAAACGAAGTATCCTGAGTTTTCTGGTATGATTGATATTGCCTCGGATAATTCATCCCCCAAAGAGTGTCCCGTGGTTCAATTCCTTCTATCTGTACTTTAGGATGATACGCAAATCTTGCTTCAGCTCTCCTGTCCATGATGGAATAGACGAGCATGGACAAGAGGAACACAATAACCACTGTTGCAATAAAAAGGATCCAGTTCTTCATGATATTATTTCTTTTGGGCGTCTTTTTGTTTTTCTTCGTTCATTGATTCTTTCAACCAATCAGGCACAACTGTCATTTCCGACGTTCTGTATATCCTGATGGGTTCTATCTGTAAGCCAACGGAGGAAAGGCCTTTTACCTTTCCGTGAGGCACATCACGGTGGCATTCCCAACATGTTCTGTCTGTTCTTTTTCCAAAGTGGTCTTCCACAAATCCGGCCATTTTCGCGTCTGTTACCTGATCCTGGTGACAACGTATACAGTTATTCTGAATGACCTCCACTGAAGCATGTTTAGCCTTGATCACCTGTGGTTCAGCACGAAGCGTAAAAATCGATGCATGATACAAGCCGTCCTTAGCCTTAAAGTAATATTTACTGAAAACATTGTTGTGAGGCACATGGCAGTCATTACAATGGGCCACCTCCCGGTGTGAACTGTGGTTCCAGGTAATATATTGAGGGTTCATCAGGTGGCAGTTCACGCAAGCCTGGGGATCATCAGAAAGGTAAGAAGCCGCATTACTTAACCGTAGCACATAAAATCCCAGCCCGAAAAAAGCGCCAACAGCAACAATGGCGAACTTTCTCCAGCGGTGCGGCGGGATTAAGTTATGCTTAAATAGAAAGCGTTTAAGTTTCCTGAGTTTAGCCATAATTGGTTTTAATCATACTTTCCCTACAACATAATAGCGCATCCTACCATGTTATACGGCCTATACCACGCAACCTCGCTCAATTCCTCTGATGACATTCAACAAACAAAACACCACAAAGTTTACAGATTGTTGACACTTTTCATTATTTAGAATAGTTCTTCACACTTCATATCTTTTTCAGAAGTAAAATGTAATTTTCAGAAATGATTATAATCTAAGCAGTATGATAAGCAACCATGAAATAGATTACCGCATTTTCGGTGAAGAAATGCAATATGTAGAAGTAGAGCTCGATCCAAACGAAACGGCTGTGGCAGAACCCGGAGCCTTTATGATGATGGATGAAGGAATACAAATGCAAACTATCTTCGGAGACGGCAGCCAGCAGACCGGTGGGATCTTAGGAAAGCTCTTCAGTGCCGGAAAACGCCTGCTGACGGGGGAGAACCTGTTTATGACAGCTTTTACGAATGTTGGCTACGGAAAGAAAAGCGTGAGTTTTGCGTCACCTTATCCCGGCAAGATCATTCCGCTTGATCTCTATCATCTGGGAGGACGTGTAATATGCCAGAAAGATGCATTTTTATGTGCCGCGAAAGGCGTGAGTGTAAGCATTGAATTTCAACGTAAACTGGGAACCGGCTTGTTCGGAGGGGAAGGATTCATTATGCAAAAGCTTGAAGGCGATGGAATGGCCTTCATGCATGCAGGCGGGCATGTCCTTGAAAAGCAATTACAACCGGGAGAACTGTTAAAAGTTGATACGGGCTGCCTGGTTGGATTCACACATGGCGTAGATTATGACATTCAATTTGTCGGCGGTATCCGGAATACAATCTTTGGCGGAGAAGGCGTCTTCTTTGCCACCCTGCGCGGTCCGGGCAAGGTATGGATCCAAACATTACCGGTAAGCAGACTGGCTGCCAGGATCCTCCAGTTTGGGACAGGCCCAAGAAAAGAGGAAGGCAGTATCCTGGGAGGCCTGGGTAATCTCCTGGATGGTGACGGACGTTAAGACTTATGGTCCCCTAACTGAATAAAGATCAAGGGCCATCTTCTAAAACATCTTTACTGATAAGATGGCCCTGATCATAGCAAACCCTTAAACTGTCCTGCAAAGGACCGGACAACTCAGCTTTTTTTCCGATTTTTGCACGGATGTTTGAGCCGGTACAGTTGAATCTCCCTCCCTATCCGTTCAGGATAAAGCATGATGCAGGAGTTCATTATATTTTTGATGACATAAGAAAAAAATACCTGGTATTAACCCCTGAAGAGTGGGTCAGACAACATTTTGTGCAGTTCATGATAGCACAAAAGGGCTATCCCAAATCGCTTATCAGGCTGGAAGGGGGATTAAAACTGAATACCCTTAAGAAACGTACCGATATTGTAGCTTTCAACTCTAAGGGAGAAAAAGTGCTGATGATCGAATGTAAAGCGCCGTCAATCCCGATCACCCAAAAAGTCTTTGATCAGATCGCCCGGTATAATATCGTTCACCGGATTCCCCTTCTCGCTGTCAGCAACGGATTGTGTCATTACTATTGCAAGGTAGATTTTGAAAGAAAAAGCTATCAGTTCATAGAGGCCCTGCCGGAATACGGGAAGGACCTATGAGTTAACTATAGATTTCTTACCCTGATCTTTTCAAGGCTTGCCTGGTACCTTTTAAATACGGGATCTGCAGAACTTATCTTCAT
>JBQGEO010000570.1:0-2139 GCA_052039655.1 Pararcticibacter sp. | reverse complement strand
CAGAGGGAGGTATTAAGTCCCGATGATTATATTAAAGCCGCCACATGGGCCGTGAAAACCAAGTCTGATAATAAAGCCATCGTCTTATTGAACCAGGCGGTTGAAAAAGGACTTATTTGTTATGAGAGCATAAGGGATATGCCGGAATTTGAAAATTTAAAGGAGACACCCGGCTGGAAGGACGTACAGGCCAAAGTGATTAAGAATCAGCATTCAAAAGAGGATGAACTTTTTAAAAGATCATTGGAGCTGATTGAAAATAACATTCGTGAATCCGGGGATTTGTCGAACGACAAGCTACTCAGCTTATCAGCAAAAGCCCTGTCCGACACCCTGAAACGATCAGGAAACTACGTACAGGTTCGAAATACCGGCACTTCCTATCTTTTTTATGCGGATTTGCCATGGATAAAACGATTGCCCTTTAAAGTATATGTGCCGAAAGGATACGATGTCAGGAAAAAGTACCCCACAGTTCTTTTCATGCACGGTGCGTCGAATTACTTTTTTCATTCTATGGTGGCAGATGATTTTCTCTGGCAGGACATCCTTTTTAAAAAGCTCTGTGACCTGAATGAGTTCTTAATAATCCAGCCTATTTGCGACCGTGACAAGGAAATAAACTGGGCTCTGAATTCTAAAACGTACGAGTATCTGGAGCAAGCTATTATTTATACGAAGATGATGTTCCATGTGGATGATGACGCGGTTTTTGCGTATGGTCATTCTGATGGGGGAAGAGGTGCTTTTTGTATGACAACATTGAGGCCGTCTGTTCTGGCCGGTGCCGTAACTCTTAATATGGGGCCAAGTCTTATTTTTAACAGTATTTTTCTGAAGAATGCAATCAACCGGCCGCAGTATATAGTACATTCTGACTTAGACGATATCAACCCGGTGCAGGATACAGAGAACGCTGTGGCGCTCCTTAAAAGGAGCGGCGCGAATGTTAACTTTAAAATTTTCAGAGGATACAGACATGAAGACCGGCATCTGGAACTGGCCTTTGACAGTACTTTATATTTTTTGAGATCTGTCAGGAGACAGCCATTCAGGAAGAATATCTACTGGCAGACTTCGTCGGGAAACACTGGTTGCGATTGGATTAAAATAAGAAAAATGGTTTCCGGCGGATCTCCAGCCACATGGAGTAAACCGCTTAATTTCAAGATATACGATAAGGTACAAAAAAGCTATTTTGATCAGCTATTGTATGATGAGACACCCCATTCAGCATTGGAAGCAAGTTTTAGCCAGAATACCTTCAGCATACGTTGTTCTTTGGTTAAAGAAGCCGATCTATTCATAAGCGAAGCAATGGTTGATCTTTTAAAACCGGTAAGAGTTATTGTGAATGGCAAAACTGTATTCAATAGAATTGTTCCGGTGGACAAGCGGTATATGATTTCCAATTTCAGGAGATCTCGTGATAAAACCACTCTGTGGGTTAACCGCATTACGATAAACGCAGAGGAAGGTGTCGCCGAAGTTTCCGGCGACCACCCGAAAAGTATCTGAACCAGTTCCCCGGTTAAGTTATTTTAACTGAACATTGAGATAAACGGAATGGCGTCCGTAAGTATCATAGAATGGCTTAAAAACAACATTGTCAATCGTGAACTGTAATTGCTGCGGGTCACCTTTAATCGACTTACTGATGTCCTCAGCGTCAAGGGTTATTTTATGCCATTCTTTCCGTGCTTCGGGTTCCTGGGCTGCCAGCAATATTGGTCCGTAAAATAAACTGGCTATGTTTTGCTGATCCATCACCGGATCCAGGTGAAACTGGAAGGGCATTGTCAGATCTATCACGTCGCCGTCTTTCCAGGTGCGATCTATTTTCAGGTAGCTGCCGGGTTTTGCCTGTAGCTTTTGTTCTTTCCCGTTAATTTTTACAAAGAATCCTTTGGTGGCCCAACCAGGCACGCGCACATGGATCGCAAATTTTCCATTGCCCTGAATAGTCAGACTGGTATGGTCCTCCCTGGGAAAGGCTGTTGTTTGTTTTACGGTTACATTACGTTTTTTCCAGTGCAACGTGGACGGGATGAAGAGATTAACATAAAGCGCCTGATCATCCTTGCTTTTAAAGTAAATGGAATTCTGGATCTTGGTGCTGCTCTCAATCGCTGTGCCGTT
>JBQGEO010000569.1:0-6330 GCA_052039655.1 Pararcticibacter sp. | reverse complement strand
TCTTCCGCCTTCGAAGTCTTCTTTGCACGGGAGAACAACTTTGTATCAATTACAACCCCACTGATAGAAGGAGGAGTTTTCAGCGATGCATCTTTCACGTCGCCTGCTTTATCTCCGAAGATCGCCCGGAGAAGCTTCTCTTCCGGTGAAGGATCAGACTCGCCTTTAGGGGTAATCTTACCAATCAGGATATCTCCTTCTTTTACTTCAGCCCCGATGCGGATAATACCGTTTTCATCCAGATCTTTAGTCGCTTCTTCAGAAACGTTAGGGATATCAGGAGTAAGCTCCTCTTCACCACGTTTAGTATCACGAACTTCCAGCTCGAACTCTTCAATATGCAGGGAGGTGAAGATATCCTGAGATACAACACGCTCAGAAATTACGATCGCATCCTCAAAGTTATACCCCTGCCATGGCATGAATGCCACTTTCATATTTCTTCCAAGTGCAAGCTCACCATCCTGGGTAGCATATCCCTCACAAAGAACCTGGCCTCTTTCTACCCTCTGACCTTTCTTAACGATCGGCTTCAGGTTGATACAAGTACTTTGATTCGTCTTCTTAAACTTGATTAAGCTGTAAGACCTGGTTTCTCCTTCAAAAGAAACCAGCCGCTCGTCTTCACTTCTGTCATATTGAATACGGATCTCGTTTGCATCAACATATTCAACTACTCCGCTTCCTTCTGCGTTGATCAGTGTGCGGGAATCCCGGGCTACTCTGCCTTCAAGGCCTGTACCCACAATAGGAGACTCCGGACGGAGCAGAGGAACTGCCTGACGCTGCATGTTCGAACCCATCAGGGCACGGTTAGCATCATCATGTTCAAGGAATGGGATCAGCGACGCCGCAATAGACGTGATCTGGTTCGGAGCAACGTCCATCAGGTCAAGCCTTTCAGGCTCAATAACCGGAAAGTCACCTTCAAACCGTGCCTTTACCCGCGGAGTTTCGAAGTTACCCTTCTCATCATACTGCGCATTAGCCTGTGCTATAGTCTTTCCGTCCTCATCCTCAGCAGACAAATAGATAACTGGTTCTTCAACCACTACCCTTCCTTCTTCAACACGACGGTAAGGAGTCTCAATAAAACCGAGGTTATTAATCTTGGCATGCACACAGAGAGATGAGATCAACCCGATGTTCGGACCTTCAGGAGTTTCAATAGTACATAAACGTCCGTAGTGAGTGTAGTGAACGTCACGTACCTCAAAACCGGCACGCTCTCTCGAAAGACCACCTGGACCAAGCGCAGAAAGACGGCGTTTATGCGTAATTTCAGCCAATGGATTCGTTTGATCCATAAACTGAGATAACTGATTGGTTCCGAAGAATGAATTGATCACAGAGGATAATGTCCGCGCATTGATCAGGTCAGTAGGGGTAAAGACCTCGTTGTCACGGATATTCATACGTTCACGTATCGTACGTGCCATACGGGCAAGACCAACGCCGAACTGAGCATACAACTGTTCACCAACAGTACGTACACGGCGGTTTGACAAGTGATCAATATCATCCACCTCAGCCTTAGAATTGATCAGCTTAATCAGATATTTAACAATCGCAATGATATCCTCCTTGGTTAAGACTTTGGTCTCTTCCGATGTTGTGAGTTTTAGCTTACGGTTGATACGGTAACGGCCTACATCTCCCAGATCATATCTCTTATCAGAGAAGAACAAGCGGTCAATGATCCCCCTTGCTGTTTCTTCATCAGGTGGTTCGGCGTTACGTAACTGGCGATAGATATGCTCTACCGCTTCTTTCTCTGAATTGGATGTATCCTTCTGCAGAGTATTATATATAATCGAATAATCAGCATTGTTAGAAGCATCTTCCTTAGTCAGGATAACACTCTTAACTCCTGCATCAATGATCATATCGATGTGATCGTCTTCAAGTATTGTTTCACGCTCGAGAATAATCTCGTTACGGTCAATTGAAACTACTTCTCCTGTATCCTCATCAACAAAATCCTCTACCCACTTCTTCAATACCCTTGCAGCAAGCTTACGGCCTACATACTTTTTAAGCCCGGATTTACTCACTTTCACTTCGTCGGCAAGTTCAAACAACTCAAGGATATCCTTATCTGAGTCATAGCCTATTGCACGAAGCAGGGTGGTTACAGGGAACTTCTTTTTACGGTCGATATAGGCATACATCACGTTATTCACGTCTGTTGCAAATTCGATCCATGAACCTTTAAATGGAATTACACGTGCAGAATATAACTTAGTACCATTGGTATGACGGCTCTGACCGAAGAACACACCCGGCGATCTGTGTAACTGGGACACGATCACCCTCTCTGCACCGTTAATAACAAACGTTCCTTTAGGCGTCATATAAGGGATAGTACCCAGATATACGTCCTGAACGATTGTTTCAAAATCTTCATGCTCCTCGTCATTACATGACAGCCGCAGTTTAGCCTTAAGAGGAACACTGTAAGTCAAACCACGCTCTATACATTCCTGAATATCATAACGCGGCGGATCAATAAAATAATCAAGAAACTCTAATACAAAGATATTTCTTGAATCAGAGATTGGGAAGTTCTCAGAAAACACCTTAAACAAACCTTCCTGGTGTCTGTTGTCAGAAGTTGTTTCCAATTGAAAAAACTCCCTGAAAGATTGCAATTGCACATCCAGGAAATCGGGATAATCGATTACATGCTTGCTGGTTGCAAAATTTACTCTTTCGCTTTGATTTTTGTTTGCCAATGGATTAAGATTTTAGTTTATAATAAACTGTGACTTATTTCGGGATCCTCCCCAATCTTGTAAGTCAAACAAAAATGGGTACAATACAAACAACAATAGACCCCGGTGAATAACCGGAGTCTAAGGTATTATTTTATTAGATTGAAGAGCTTATTTAATCTCAACAACAGCTCCTGCTTCTTCTAATGACTTCTTAAGAGCTTCAGCTTCGTCTTTAGCGATACCGGTTTTAACTTCCTTAGGAGCACCGTCTACTAAATCTTTAGCTTCTTTAAGTCCAAGACCAGTAAGGTCTTTTACCAACTTAACAACTGCTAATTTCTGACCACCTGCCTCTTTCAAAATTACGTCAAACGCAGTCTTCTCTTCTACTGCAGCAGGTGCATCGCCACCGGCAGCAGGACCAGCAACTGCAACCGCAGCAGCAGCAGGCTCAATACCATACTCGTCTTTCAGGATCTGAGCTAACTCGTTAACTTCTTTAACTGTTAAGTTTACTAATTGTTCAGCAAACGCTTTTAAATCTGCCATTTTATTTTAGATTTTAAAATTTAATACTATTTAATTGACTGAGCTCTAAGGTGTCTGTCTTAACCTCTTTCCTGTAATGTTTTAACAATTCCTGCAAGTTTATTACCACCAGACTGAAGGCCTGAGATAACGTTTTTCGCAGGAGACTGCAATAATCCAACGATGTCACCAATAAGCTCGTTCTTAGATTTAAGACTAGCCAGAGCATCTAACTGTTTGTCACCAATGAACAAAGCAGTATCGATATATGCGCCCTTTAGTACCGGTTTATCGCCCGTTTTTCTAAGTTCTTTTATAAGTTTCGCCGGAGCATTCGCTACAGTCGAAAACAATATAGTAGAAGAACCTTTTAACACCTCCTCAAATCCCGGAGCTTCCACACCGGCAGCTTCCATAGCCTTACGGATAAGAGTATTCTTTGCTACCTGGATAGCTATCCCGTTATCAAAGAACTTCCGGCGGATTGAATTGATCTTAGCAACAGAAAGATCTGCAGTATCGGTTATGTAAAAGTTCCCGTACTCCTTAATCTGTTCAGTAAGGGATTGAACAATCTCTTGTTTCTCTTCTTTTCTCATGATTAGATCCCCGCTACCGTTTTAGTTTCAATTTCAATTCCGGGTGACATAGTTGAAGAGAGATGGATACTCTTAAAATATGTTCCCTTTGCAGCCGATGGTTTCAACCTTGAAAGAGTCTGAAGAACTTCAAGAGCATTCTCATAGATCTTATCAGCCGGGAAAGATGCCTTTCCTATTGATGTATGAATAATTCCTGTTTTGTCAACCTTGAAATCAATCTTACCAGCCTTCACTTCAGTTACTGCTTTACCTACATCGGTTGTTACAGTTCCTGATTTTGGATTTGGCATCAGGTTACGCGGACCAAGAATACGCCCCAGTCTACCTACCTTTGCCATCACACTTGGCATGGTGATGATGATATCCACATCGGTCCATCCACCTTCTATTTTAGAAATATACTCGTCCAGGCCCACATAATCTGCACCGGCAGCTTTGGCTTCCTCTTCCTTATCAGGAGTTACTAAAGCCAAAACGCGAACAGTCTTACCTGTACCATGAGGAAGAGTAGCGATACCACGAACCATTTGATTCGCCTTCCGGGGATCTACGCCCAAACGAACGTCGAGATCAACAGAAGCATCAAATTTAGGAGTAGTAAGTTCCTTAACAAGAGCTGATGCTTCCTGTAAAGAATACGACTTACCTGCCTCAATTTTGGAGAGTGCCTTTTTTTGATTTTTAGATAATCTAGCCACTTCTTAACTGATTTAATTAATTAACTGTTCCAGGGTGCATTACCAGAGACGGTAATTCCCATACTACGTGCTGTACCTGCAACCATTTTCATGGCAGACTCTACAGTAAAAGCATTTAAGTCTGGCATTTTATCCTTTGCAATGGTTTCCACCTGTTCCCAGGTAACAGACGCAACCTTTTTACGGTTAGGCTCTGCTGAACCACTCTTTACTCCTGAAACTTCCAGTAACTGAATAGCTACCGGCGGAGTTTTAATGATAAAATCAAAAGACTTATCAGCATACACTGTAATTACAACAGGTAATACTTTACCTGGCTTATCTTGGGTACGTGCGTTAAACTGCTTGCAAAACTCCATGATATTAACCCCTTTAGCACCCAATGCTGGTCCTACAGGAGGAGATGGATTTGCTGCACCGCCCTTGATTTGTAATTTTACTAACGCACTGACTTCTTTTGCCATTTTTTTGTTTATTTATTACTCAATGTTAGTAATTTGGAAGCAATTGTAACATTTAAGACTTTATTGTTGAGATAGACACAGGGTATGTGAGTGGCCTCACTCCTCTTATTATATATCTATCTTCCTCTCTATTCTTTTTCTACCTGCATGTAATTTAACTCAAGGGGAGTACGGCGTCCGAAGATCTTCACCATCACCTTAAGCTTCTTCTTTTCTTCGTTCACTTCTTCAATTACACCTGTAAATCCGTTAAACGGACCGTCCATTACCTTAACATTCTCTCCGACATAATAAGGTACGTTCATTGTTTCTCCCTGCTGAGTCATCTCGTCTACCTTACCAAGTATACGATTCACTTCAGAAGGGCGCAACGGAACAGCATTTCCCCCCTTGTCTCCAAGAAAGCCTATAACGCTATTCACGTTCTTTATAATATGTTCAAGCTCACCATCCAAAGCAGCCTCTATCAGAACATATCCGGGATAGAAGTTTCTCTCTTTCGCTATTTTCTTTCCTTCCCTCATCTGATAATACTTTTCCATAGGAATAAGTACCTGAGGCACTAAATGCGAAATACCGAGGCGGTTTACCTCAGTTTCGATATACTGTTTAACCTTCTTTTCCTTACCACTAACTGCTCTGACTACATACCACTTCAGTTGATCACTCATTGTACTATTCATTTTTTAAGCAACTGATCTGTAGAAAAATTTCAAAAGATTCCCCGCAGACTCATCCATCGCCAGAATCATCAGAGCAATAATGACCGATGCTACAAGCACGATAACTGCTGAATTCTGCAACTCACTCCAGGTAGGCCATGATACCTTATGGAGCATTTCGTCATACGATTCTTTTAAAAATTCAACTACGCTAGCCATTTTTGCAAATTAAGCACGGGCACAAGGATTCGAACCCTGATCAAAGGTTTTGGAGACCTCTATTCTACCATTGAACTATGCCCGTAAAAAAAGAACTTTGTTTTATTTTAAGAGTACCCCAAAATGTTTTGGGGTACTCTTTATTATTTATCTGCATGATTCTCTTACCCCGAGAATCAATTAAGACTTCTTATTTCAGGATCTCAGTTACCTGACCAGCACCTACTGTTCTACCACCTTCGCGGATAGCGAAACGTAAACCTTTTTCCATCGCGATTGCGTTGATAAGTTTTACAGTGATAGTAACATTATCACCAGGCATAACCATTTCTACACCTTCTGCAAGTGAAATCTCACCTGTTACGTCTGTAGTACGGAAATAGAACTGAGGACGATACTTGTTGAAGAATGGAGTGTGACGACCACCTTCAGCCTTTGAA
>JBQGEO010000568.1:0-6353 GCA_052039655.1 Pararcticibacter sp. | reverse complement strand
CGTTAATGCACAGAACAGAACAACACTGAGAGGAACTGTTACAGATACAAATGGCCAACCAATAGCTGGCGCTACAGTAGGTGTAAAAGGAGACAATACGAGGCGCACCATGACCGACCAGGCCGGAAAATTCACGCTGATCGTCCCGAATAACAATGTGACCCTGCAAGTCTCCTTTATTAGCATGGTAACTAAAGAAGTAAAAGTTGGGGGTAACACTACACTTCGGATAGTTCTCGAAGACGATGTAAAGCTTCTCAAAGAAGTCGTTGTTGTAGGGTATGGACAGCAGAAAAGGGAAAGCGTCGTTGGGTCTATCACACAGACAACAGGAAAAGTGCTCGAACGTTCTGGAGGGGTTACCAATCTGGGAATGGCGTTAACCGGAAACCTTCCGGGGGTGGTTACGTCATCCACTAACGGTATGCCTGGCAATGAAGACCCGCAGATTCTCATCCGGGGTCAAAGTTCCTGGAATAACAGTTCTCCGCTAATTCTGGTTGACGGGATAGAGCGCCCCTTGGGCTCTCTCGATATGTCTTCTGTTGAAAGCGTTTCTGTCCTGAAGGATGCTTCAGCAACTGCTGTTTATGGAGTAAGAGGGGCAAATGGTGTTATCCTTGTTACCACTAAACGAGGGGTAACTGGAAAGGCTCAGATTCAGGTACGCTCCAACATGACAGTAAAAGAAGCATCAAAGCTTCCAAAAAAATACGACTCTTATGATGCTCTGATGATTAAAAATCTGGTACTCGAAAGGGAAGCACTGGCGGATCTTAATGCATGGTCAGCGTATACGCCAAAGGAGAGAATCGACAAATACCGAAACCCAACAAGTGTGGAGGATTGGGACAGATATCCCAATGTCGATTGGGTGAAGGAACTATTTAAAGACAAGGCGATGTCTTATAATACGGCAGCTAATATCTCGGGAGGGTCTAAATTAGTGAATTATTTCGCTGGGCTGGACTTTACAAGAGAAGGAGATTTGTTCAAATCCATGGCAAACGGACGGGGTTACGAAGCTGGCTTCGGCTATAACCGCATTAATATCCGAAGCAATCTGGATTTCAACGTTACCAAAACGACCAAATTTTCCACCAAGTTGTTTGGATCAAACGGAGTTCGGAAGATTCCTTACGACATGGGAGACAACGATGTGGCATACTGGTCGTCCGCGTACCGAACATCTCCCGATATCTTCCGTGCCAAGTATTCTGATGGAACATATGGATATTATGAGACAGCTAAACAGGATCAGCCTAACGCAGCATTCTGGCTTGCTTATTCAGGATTAGAGAAGCGGACGAATACACAGCTGACTACAGATTTCATTCTACAGCAACAGTTGGATGTCCTTACAAAAGGCCTCAGTTTTAGGGGAAGCCTCTCCATGGACAATACCTTCCTGGAAAGAAGACGTGGTGTTGATGACCGGGATAACCCAGCTCAGCGCAAGTATATTAACCCAATTACAGGTTTGGTCACCTATGAGCAAAAAATAGATCAAGGCACACAGTTCGATTTCAATGAAAGAATCAGCTGGTCGGTTGCAAATGGAGAGGTAAACAGGGACCTTACCTACCGGAATACCAATTATCAGTTTCAATTGAATTACGCGCGGCCTTTTGGAGACCATGATGTCACTGCAATGGGGCTTTTTCAGCGGCAGAGGCAAGCCAAAGGCAGCGTGTTCCCATCATTTAGAGAGGATTGGGTATTCCGGGCAACTTATAATTATAAATCAAAATACTTTTTCGAATCAAATGGCGCTTATAATGGATCTGAAAAGTTCGGACCAGAGAAGCGCTTCAAATTCTTTCCTTCTTTGTCGGCAGGGTGGATGGTCAGTAACGAAAAATTTATAAAAAGCCTGAACTTAGTCGACGTATTGAAAGTCCGCGGTTCCTGGGGGAAAATTGGAGATGATAATATTCCATCGTGGCTTCCGCGCTGGCCTTTCAGAGATGCTTATTCTTACTCCGGTAACACGCAAATGGGCGATATTCCAACAAATACGCCATATACCTTTTATCGTGTAAGCGCTTTGGGGAACTCTAATCTGGCATGGGAGAACGTTGAAAAACGAAACTTAGGTATCGATTATGGTTTTCTAAAGGGAACGATCTCAGGATCTGTGGACATTTTCAAAGATAAAAGAACCGATATTATAATTGGCGGAAGTGACCGTGCTATTCCGTCCTTTTATGGCTTTGGCGGCCTTGCTCCAACAGTCAACCTTGGAAAAGTAACAAGTAAAGGCTACGAGTTCGAGCTCAAACTAAACCATTCATTTAAAAACATTCGCGTTTGGGCCAATACCAGTGTAACTCATGCCGTTAATATCACCAATTTCCGGGATGATCCTGAGCTAACTCCTCCGTACCTCAGGAAAGCGGGTTACGCAATCGGTCAAACAAGAACCCATATTGATCATGGATTTCTTCAAAGCTGGGATGATGTTTTTGGAAGTACTACCCGGTCCTCAAATAACCAGAACAAGCTTCCCGGAGATTATAATATTATAGACTTTAATGCCGACGGAGTTATTGATATTAATGATTCAGCGCCTTATGGTTACACACCTACGCCTCAAAACACCTATAACGCAAGCCTCGGCTTCGAATGGAGGCGTCTAAGCCTGTTTGTTCAGTTTTATGGCGCAAACAACGTAACACGCCCGGTTGCGTTCCCTAACTTCCAGGCAAAAAGCAATGTTGTCTTCGTAGAAAAACCTTTTTTCGATTTAGAAACCGGGGGAGGTGAAGTTCCGCTGTCACGGTTCACAACGAATGATCCTGATGGAGCTTCAGGAACAAGATATTTGTATGACGGGTCCTATTGGCGGTTAAAAAATGCAGAAGTAGCGTATAATTTACCAGCAAAATATACAAACAGGCTGGGATTAAAGAACTGCAGAATTTATTTAAACGGGAACAACCTGTGGTTATGGACAAAGATGCCGGATGACCGGGAGGCCAATTTTGGTTCAGATCCTTTGGGCTCGGGCGGATCCTATCCAACTATGAAACGTTACAATTTAGGTATTGATATAACCTTATAAGTTATTTGAGATGAAGAAGCTCTTAAAAAAAACATTAGTTCCTTTCGCCATACTGTTGGCAAGCCTGGCACTTAGTTCATGCAAGAAATATTTAGATAGATCTCCACTTGCTGATATCGCCGAAACTGATCCTTATAAGAACTTTCGCAACTTTCAGGGATTCACAGAGGAGCTGTATAATTGTATTCCCATGCTTTCAGGGAATGATTATCATGCTTGCTGGAATCTGGGAGAAGAGGAATTCTGGACTGTAGGCGAAACCAGGGTGATCGCTTATGCTATTGACCAGGGTGATTTCCGGGCCTGGGAAAGCGCGCAATACAATTTTTTGAAGGCTGATGGAGGAGATCCTTCCAATACGGACCGCTTCAAGAAAGGAAAGCTTTGGCAACTGTCCTGGTACGCCATTCGTAAAGCGAATGTGGGGCTTGCAAATCTTGATAAGCTTACAGACGCAACTGAGGAAGAAAAAAATCTCATCGCCGGCCAGTTGTATTTTTTCAGGGGATATTTCCACTTTGTATTAATGGAATATTGGGGAGGATTGCCCTACATCGATCAGGTTCTTCCGAGCAATGAGGTTATTAAACTTTCACGACTAAATTATCAGCAAACAGCCGATAAAGTTGCAGAAGACTTACAAAAAGCGGCTGAACTTCTTCCTGTTGACTGGGATCAGACACAGGCAGGAAAGCAAACGGCAGGAAAGAACAACCAGCGTATCAACAAGATCATGGCACTAGCTTTTCTTGGTAAAAATTACTTATGGGCCGGAAGTCCTTTGATGAACAGGGAATCTACAGGGAGTAGTGACTACAATTCTGGATATTGTAAAAAGGCAGCCGATGTTTTGGCTCAGGCATTAAATATAGTAGAATCTACTAAACGCTACGAACTTGCTCCATTTTCACAATACACAGAATTATTCTATACCCGGAATGCAGGAGGTAAGCTACCTGGTCTCAGGGAGTCCATTCTGCTGGAGAACCTAACCGAAGCCAGCGGACGCTGGAGATGGAATCAGGTGAATGACTACCGTCCATATACTATTAATCAAAGCGGCATCAAGGTCTATCCAACCGCTAACTATGCTAATTATTATGGAATGGCAAATGGTCTTCCGATTAAAGATCTTGCAACGAAAGACACTGAATCGGGTTACGATCCTGAGTTCCCATGGCGGAATCGCGATCCTCGTTTCTACAACGATTTCATGATCGACGGAGAAAAAACGGTTTTACGGGCGCAGAGCGTAGACAACAATGAGTACAGACAATATGCCAGTCTTTTTACTAATGGTTGGTACAGGACGGCGGATGACAATAAGAAGGTATGGACAGGGTACCTCCTGTCCAAGTATATCTCCAAATTATCTAATTCGTATGACGGTTACAACGAGAACAATACTTGTGTAATGAGCTTGATGCGACTCGCTGATGTTTATTTATTATATGCTGAAGCAACAGCAGAGGGATATGGAAGTCCTCAAAGTAAAGCAACTGACTATAATTTATCAGCAGTTGATGCAGTAAACAAGATTCGTAACCGGGCAGGAGTTATGGGTGTTTCGGAAAAATACCTCAGTTCAACCGCGGATTTTCTACAGGAACTCCGTCGTGAACGGGCAGTTGAGCTATCCTTTGAGGGACATCGCTTTAATGACCTCCGTCGATGGTTGCTTTTAACTCAGCGTCCTTACACTCTAAAGACAGCGATTGAATTCGATCGTGCAACTCCTAATGCCCAGGTGTATGCCGACCCAATAAATGCAAAGGTCCGAAATCTTAGAGAAGTAGTTTTATTCGAAAGGCAACTGGGGGACCGGCACTACTGGCTTCCGTTTCGGACACAAGACGTGAATATGTATAAGGAGTTTAAGCAAAACCCCGGTTGGTAACCAATAAGTCAACAAAATGAAGAAAAGAAATATAAAAACCAGCTTTGTTCTGATTGCAGCTTTCTTTGCAGGACTGGTGGGATTACAAGCACAGGTAAAAAATGACAGTCTTGTCAATGTTGCCTTTCGTTCAGTCGCCAGAGAGGATCTGCTGGGCGGTGTATCCTCTGTAAACGTTGGTGATCTGCTAAAAAAGAGCTACGGCACGTATAGCCTTGACAACCTTCAAGGTTTGGTAGCAGGTTATACCGGAAATATATGGGGACAGACACCTTTGATACTTGTAGACGGAATAGCACGGCGAGCTTCTGATGTACGCCTGACGGAAGTGGAATCAATCACGATATTGAAAGGAGCAAGTTCGGTAATATTATATGGAAGCAGCGCTGCCAAAGGAGCCATTCTTATCACTACAAAAAGAGGAAGCGTAAAACCCCTCACGGTCGATGTAAGAGCAAATACAGGCATTTTTATCCCAAAGTCCTACCCTCATTATCTTAATGCCGCTGATTACATGACCCTGTATAACGAAGCATTAACCAATGATGGAATAGCAACAAGTGGTGCTGGGTATACCCAGGAAGCGATTGACAATACCCGGTCCGGCGTCAACCCTTACAGATACCCCGATATCGATTTTTTCAGCTCCGATTACCTTAAAAAAGCCTATTCAAGATCTGATATTACAACAGAAATATCCGGAGGTGATAAAAACGCACGCTATTACACCAACTTAGGATTGGCATACAATAATAGTTTGATGAAATACGGAGAACAGAAGAAGAATAATGATTTTGCGTTTAATGTGCGGGGGAATGTCGATATGAACATTGCTAAATGGCTGAAGGCTTCTGCGGATGCTGCGGCTGTTATTTCCAATAATTATGCAGGCAGGGGGAACTTTTGGTCTTCCACAGCAACAGTAGCTCCCAATTTCAACCGGTTTTCTCCGTTTATCCCTATTAGCATGCTCGATCCTGACAATAACCAGCTACAAGCTATTGTCAAGACGAGTAACCATGTAATCGACGGAAAATATCTTCCCGGCGGACTGAGCACTAATCCAACCAACGTCTTTTCTGATATGCTAGCGGCAGGCTATATTAAGACCAGGAACCGTACGTTCATGTATAATTTAAATGCGACAGCCGATTTGAGATCAATTTTGGAAGGATTATCCTTTACAACTGCTAACAGTATGGATTATACCTCCGTATATTCAGAAGCCTATCTACTTCCTTACAGGACTTACAAACCCACATGGTCTACAGTTAATGGCCAGGATTTGATCACGGCACTGGAACCATTTGGAGAAGATAAGAACTCAACCAACGAATTTATAGGAAGGTCTACTTATAGGCAAACAATGTCTGTCAGATCACAATTCAATTA
>JBQGEO010000567.1:0-1821 GCA_052039655.1 Pararcticibacter sp. | reverse complement strand
AGGTCCCAGAAACGCTTCCCTTCGAACATCAGCTCGATGGTTCTTTCCCTGCGGATGATCTCTCTTAAGCCCTCTTTAGATGCCGGTTTTCCGGGATTCCTGGAATAGCTGGCCCAGGACTCCACTACTCCGCCGAGGCCGCTCCGGGCCCTCACTTTGTCTATTGCATTGTAGACCTCTGCTGAAGGCCCAAAAGCTTCATTTTGCGCTTCAGCATAAAGGAGATAAAGCTCTGCTAAACGGATGATAGGATACGGATATTCATAAACTGTATAGGCGTCAGATGATCCGACAACATTCCGGTAGCTGACCAGTTTCTTCGGTGTATAGCCCGTAATGGAATAGGATGAAATACTAACTGGTGCCGCATTGCCTCCTGACCGGTACACGGTACTAAAAGCATTCGCATCGCTCAGATGACTGCTCATAAAATACCTTCCGCCGTCAAAAGATAAAGATGCGTAAAAGCGGTCTTCCCTGTCGAAATGCAGGCCTACGGTGGTATGTCCGGGGATCAGGTTGTACATGTAAGGCGAAGTCCCGGTGGGTACAGTTCTTAAATCAAAGCGTGCGCCATAATCGTATGTAAGATCCTCCTCTATCGGCACACCATTCTTACTGTAATACATCAGGGCGACATTTAAAGTAGGAGCAAGATAGCCGGCAAGCGTCCTGTTGTCAACATAGGCAGGATCATAACTCCTTACTGTCGCTGCAGCCTGAAAGCCCTGCGTCGCCCTGGAAACGTTATTTATCCAGATCTGCTCGGAATTGTTATCCCGCTCTGCAAGAGCCTCCCGGTAGCTCATTTGATTAATGGTACTGGTTTGAGGAGGCGTCGTAAGATTTAATGTCGGTTTCCATTTGAATAAGGCCCGTCCGTGAGATTCAGCAAACTCTACTGCAACCTTGCACGCTTCTGCTGCTTTCTCCCATTTTTCAGAACTGAAGACAGGATTAAAAAATGGCTTATTTTCAGAGTTTACGAAACCGGGATAATCCGTATTCCCGTTAAAAAGAGGACTGGCGGCGGTAACAAGCATTTCTGCTTTCATGGCATACGCTGTCAATTTGCTGATCCGGCCATTTTCCTGGGCAACTGCGGTGATATCTTCCGGAAGGTTCACCATAGAACTATCTACCAACCTGATGATATAGTCCATACATTCATCTACTGGCAGCCTTTCATACTGGGTTTGTTCCGGATCGGAGAAGACAGGAACTTCTTTGTCCATGATGTGAACGGGCCCGTACATCCTCAATAAATAGTAATGATAATAAGCTTTTAAAAACAGAACTTCCGCTCTCCACCTGTCTTTTTCCATCTCATCCATATCGGGCACCTTATAGACGTTGTCAAGGAAGATGTTACAGTCACGGATTCCCTGCCAAAGATCTTTTGCCTGATTGCTGCCTTCCCAGTAATTATTCAGGGGAGAATTTACATTTTGGTTTCCCCGGGCAATGTACCAGTTTCCATAGCTCCCTTCGCCAAAATTGGCAGTAGAGTTAAGCCAGAGTTCATCGCCGGCAAACAGCGCCGGATTGGACTGAAGGTCGAAGCCTCCCGGGAGATAGTTGTAACAGGTAAATAAATACCGCTCGGCAATTATGCGTGTTGAAAAAGCATTGTCCAGTTCAGGAACGTTGTCGGGCACAATATCCATGTACTTGTTGCACGAACCAAAGAGGACGGAGACTGATATTATTTTTATACTTATTATTCTTTTCATCGTCATCGTTTTAAAGGTTTAGAAAAACGCCGAGGTTAAATACTCTCTGCAAGGGATAAGCTAACCCGTTCCCTCCCATTTCGGGATC
>JBQGEO010000566.1:0-6665 GCA_052039655.1 Pararcticibacter sp. | reverse complement strand
AGCAGCAGATAACCACGGCCTTTCACCTCATTCTTCATTAGGGACAAAGATACAGGTTTAGAAAGATGTCCGCTCCATATCCAATATAACGACTATAACGCATCAGCCAATTTACCAGCAGAGTAAATCTGTGCTATTCTTGAAGCAAAGAACTCATTGAGACGTGCAGATCAGGGCATTGCAGAAATAGCCTGCCTCCTGGATTCAGGAATACATTCCTATTTCACCAGGCTGTTTAAGAAACAAACTGGCATGAAACCTATGGAATTCAGGAAGAGCATTTTAGCAAACTAGAGCACAGGCTAAAGCAACTGGTTACGGCCTGAATACTTTCTCTATCAGGATATAATAAGTTATTTTATCTTTATCAAAACACCACAAGTAACTTATTATATGTATTTGCTTAATTAGCTGAAATGATAAACCAATTGATGCCCTTATTGAAGTTCATGAGCCTTGGTGCTAAGCATGCCGGGCTAAGAAAGGCCGGAGCAGCCGTACTTCTCCCTCCCTTTAGAATCCTTTATTTTCTGATGCTTACCCTAACAGCCTCCGCACAAAACTTAAGTGTATCCGGTCTACAGGTGGAACATCAGGTTAACCCGATGGCGGTGGAACCAGCCATACCCAGAATGAGCTGGAAACTGATTTCCTCCGGCAAAAACGTTCTGCAGCGCGCTTATGAGATCAGGGTGGGTACCGACAGAAATGCAGTCCTGTCTGGAAAGAACTTATACTGGAAAAGCAAAAAGAATACAGACCAATCAGTATTGGTTGATTATGAAGGCCCTGCTCTAAAACCAGGTCAACGATACTTCTGGCAAGTGAGAGTAACAGATAATTACGGACATGTATCTCCGTGGAGCCCGCTGCAATTCTGGCAAATGGGATTTAAACCCTCAAGCTGGAAAGCAAAGTGGATATCCGTACCAGATAATGATACATCGCTTGTCAGTCCCCTGTTCAGGAAAAAAATTGCTTTGCGAAAGACTATAAAGTCGGCATCAGCTTATATCACATCAAGGGGCTTATACGAAGCGTACATTAATGGAAACCGCATCGGGAAAGATTACCTGACACCCGGGTGGACAAGCTATAAAGATCATTCGCAATACCAGGTTTACGATGTCACTACATTACTCAGTAAGGGAGACAACGTGCTGGCGGCCATGCTGGGAGATGGATGGTACAAGGGCAGGATAGGGTTCTCCTACCAAAAGGCTTTCTATGGCGATACACGCACCCTTTTAATGCAGGTGGAAGTGGAGTATACCGATGGTAGCAGGGAAAGCCTGTTATCAGATGAAAGCTGGATGACGGCACCGGGTCCGGTACTCAGTTCAGATATCTATGATGGAGAAACTTACGATGCTACCAGGGAAAGGGCGGGCTGGACAACGTCCGCTTACAAAGAGGGCGCTGACTGGAAAAAGGTACGGATGCGGGAATACGGCTATGATAACCTGATTGGCATGAGTGCCGGGGGAGTCAGAAAGCAGGAGAGGATCAATGCGTTGAAGATATTAAAAACGCCAAAGGGAGAGACGGTTGTCGATTTCGGGCAAAACCTGGTGGGTTGGGTAGAGCTTAAAGCGAAGGGACCTGTAAATACAAAGATTATCCTGAGTCACGCTGAGGTTTTGGACAAAGCAGGGTACTTTTACACCGACAACCTGCGTTCGGCTAAACAACAGAACATCTATTATCTTAAAGGCAACCAGGAACAGATTTTCTATCCACACTTCAGCTTCCAGGGATTCCGGTATGTCAGGGTAGAAGGATTTCCCGGCGAATTAAAGCCGGAAGATCTTACCGCGGTAGTTATTCATTCAGATATGGAGCCTGCAGGCACATTCAACTCATCCAACCCGCTCCTAAACCAGTTGCAGCACAACATTGCCTGGGGGCAGAAAGGGAATTTCGTGGATGTTCCTACCGACTGCCCGCAGCGCGATGAACGGCTGGGCTGGACCGGTGATGCACAGGCGTTTTATAATACCGCTGCATATAACAGGGATGTAAGCGGCTTCTTTACAAAATGGCTTAAAGATGTGAAAGCTGATCAGCATAAAGATGGCAGCATCCCCTTCGTTATACCCGATGTTTTGACATCCAACGATGCCGGCTCAGCGGGCTGGGGAGATGTTGGTACCATCATTCCGTGGGGAATGTATACCACTTACAGCGACAAACGAATATTGGAAACCCAATACAGCAGCATGAAAGCCTGGGTGGATTTTATCAGCTCAAGAAGCAGACAAAATCTCTGGAATACAGGATTTCACTTTGGCGACTGGTTGTTTTACCGCCCGGATGATGATAACGATGGCCGTGCTGCGGTGACCGACAAATATCTCATCGCACAATGTTTCTATGCACATTCCACACAATTGTTAGTGAATGCGGCAAAAGTACTGGGGAAGAATGAAGATCAGGAGAAGTATTCATCCTTGCTGAATGATATAAAAACCGCTTTTGTAAGAGAATACCTCACTCCAAACGGCAGGCTGGTATCCTCTACGCAAACCGCTTATGTTCTGGCGCTGCAATTTGACATGTTACCGGAACATCTGCGTGCCTCCGCAGCGGAAAGGCTGGTGCAAAACATCCGTGACTACGGAAATCACCTGACCACCGGCTTCCTGGGGACACCCTACCTGTGTCACGCTCTTACTAAATCGGGATATGCTGATGTTGCGTATGACCTGCTTATGCAGGAGACTTACCCCTCATGGTTATACCCTGTAAAGATGGGAGCTACCACCATATGGGAGCGTTGGGACGGCATCAAACCCGACGGCAGTTTCCAGACACCGAGCATGAATTCTTATAATCATTATGCCTACGGCGCTATTGGCGACTGGATGTACCAGAATATAGCTGGCATTCAAGCTGGTGCACCTGGATATAAAAAGATCATCATAAAGCCTATCGCCGGCGGTAAACTTACCCGGGCAGAAGGATCATATGAGAGCTGCTATGGCACCATCCGAAGCAAATGGAAAATAGAGAACGATAAGTTTAAGCTAACCGTTACTATCCCTCCTAATACAACAGCGGAGGTATTCGTACCGGATGCACAGGGAAAATCATATAAAAGCTTTAATGTGGGTTCGGGGGAACATTATTTTGAAGGGTAAGAAACAATCCTCACATATAAATAAAAAGCCGCTCAATCTATCACTGAGCGGCTTTTTAGTAGCCCCGGCGGGAATCGAACCCACATCTAGAGTTTAGGAAACGCCTATTCTATCCGTTGAACTACAGGGCCATCCTACCTAGCGGATTACACTGCCGTTAGCAGCGTTTTCCGCAGGAGTTACAAAAATAAGTTTTCCTTCCGGATTTTCCGACATCAAAATCATTCCTTTTGAAAGAATTCCTTTGATTTCCCTTGGCTCAAGGTTCACCAGGATGCTAACCTGCTGACCAACAATCGCCTCCGGTTCGAAATATTCAGCAATACCGGATACGACCGTTCTGGTATCTATACCGGTATCAACAGTAAGCTTAAGCAATTTTTTAGTTTTAGCTACTTTTTCAGCTGCCAGAATCGTTCCGATACGGATATCCATTGCTGAGAACTGATCAAAAGAAACGTTTTCTTTTGCCGGCGTCACTTCAGCCGGAGCTGCAACAACCTCCTTAGCTTTACTTAATTTCTCCAGTTGCTTTTCGATCACAGCGTCCTCAACCTTTTCAAATAATAGCTCAGCCTGGTTTAACTGATGCCCGTCAGCAAACCTGATCTCCTGATCATAAGCCAGTACGTCAGCAGGAAGATTCAGCATCGAGAAAATCTTCAAAGATGCAGAAGGCAGGAAAGGCTGTGCCAGTGTACCTAAATGAGCAATGATATGCAAACAATTCTGCAGCACCTCTCTTGTTGATTCAGGATCTGTCTTAAAAGTCTTCCACGGCTCTTTATCGGTTAGGTATTTATTTCCCAGCCGGGCTACATCCATTAATTCCGATAAAGCCTGCCTGAACTTGTAATTCTCAATACTTTCACCGATCGCATGGTAAGCTTTGGCTATCTGATCATTGATTCCCTTATCCCTAAGTCCGCCCTCTCCCTCAACTTTTCCTTCATAATACTTATGCATCAGGATCATTACGCGGTTCACAAAGTTACCCAGGATAGCTACCAGTTCGTTATTCACTCTTGCCTGGTAATCTTTCCAAGTAAATTCACTGTCCGATGTTTCAGGCAGGATAGAGGTCAGCACATAGCGTAGTTCATCCTGTTTGCCCGGAAACTCTTCCAGGTACTCATGCAGCCATACCGCATGATTCCGTGAAGTAGAAAGCTTGTCACCCTCCAGGTTCAGGAACTCGTTGGCAGGAACATTCTCCGGCAGGATATAATCTCCATGCGCATGTAAAATAGAAGGGAAGGTGATACAATGGAACACGATGTTGTCCTTACCAATAAAATGGATCAGACAGGAATTATCCTCTTCATTTTCCTGGCGCTTCCAGTACTTTTGCCAGTCAGCACCCTTATCGGCCGCCCATTGCTTAGTAGCAGAGATATAACCAATAGGCGCATCCAGCCATACATACAACTTCTTTCCCTTTGCCTCTGCCAAAGGAACATCTATACCCCAGTCCAGATCACGCGTCATGGAACGCGGTTGCAGCCCGGCTTTCAACCAGGAACTGCACTGTCCGTATACATTCGTTTTCCACTTGTTTTTCTTCCCCTCCAACAGCCACTCTTCCAGCCATGGCTGATATTTATCAAGAGGCAGATACCAGTGTTTGGTATTGCGCAGTACCGGAGCCTTACCACTTAGAGTAGATTTCGGATTGATCAGATCAGTCGGATTTAAAGAAGTACCACATTTCTCACACTGATCTCCGTAAGCGCCATCATTGCCACAATTGGGACAAGTACCGGTGATATACCTGTCGGCCAGGAACTGATCATATTCTTCATCGTAATACTGTTCAGATTCCTTTTCAATAAACTCTCCTTTTTCATAGAGATTAAGGAAAAACTCCTGGGAAAGATCATGATGAATAGGAGAGGACGTGCGATGGTAAATGTCGAATGCGATGCCGAACTGCTCAAAACTCTCCTTTATCTGCTGATGATATTTGTCAATGATCTGCTGTGGTGTGATCCCTTCCTTTTTAGCTTTAATGGTGATAGCGGCACCATGCTCATCCGATCCGCATACCCAAACCACATCCTTTTTACGAAGCCTCAGATGCCTTACGAAAATATCGGCAGGAATATAAGCTCCGGCAAGGTGACCAATATGCAGCGGCCCGTTTGCATAAGGCAACGCTGAAGTAACAGTATATCGTTTAAAATTATCTAATTCAGACATTCAAAATAGATTGTGATAACCCGGCAAAGATACTGATTGAGCTTGAAAAAAAACTCTTAACTTTCGCCCTTTAAACTTTTACTACTGATGATTGCACCCCCATATCTGAAAAAAGGCGATAAGATTGCGATAACCTGCCCGGGAAAAAGCTTACCTTCAGATATCAACAGCGCCATTCAACTCCTCGAGTCCTGGGGACTGGAAGTAGTGCTCGGAGAAACCGTAACTGCATCCTATCATCAGTTCGCCGGTCCCGATGAATTACGCGCAAAAGACCTGCAACGTTTTCTGGACGACGATTCAATCAAAGCGATCCTCGCAGCCAGGGGAGGATACGGAACCATTCGTATAATAGACAAACTCGACTTCACACATTTCAGACGAAACCCCAAGTGGGTAGTGGGTTTCAGCGATATTACAGTACTACACAGCCATATTCACGCCACCTGTGGTGTACAAACCATCCACGGCCAGATGCCATTAAATGTGCCCGATGCCACCAAGCCGTCCCTCGAATCCCTGCGCAAAGCTTTATTCGGCGAACCTCTTTATTACAAATTTGAAAGCGCCCTTCCCGGACGTGATGGTAAAGCTGAAGGAATTCTGATAGGCGGCAATCTGACATTGCTGGTGATGATGACCGGCTCTGTCTCTGAGATGGACTTCACTGATAAGATCTTGTTTATAGAAGACGTAGGCGAATATCTCTATTCAGTAGACCGTATGCTTTGGCAGTTAAAACGGGCCGGTAAGCTGGCAAAGCTGAAAGGACTGATAGTAGGAGCCTTTACTGACATGAAAGACAATGCTATCCCATTTGGAGAAACGATCAGAGATATTGTGATGAATATGGTGGAGGAATATGATTATCCTGTATGCTTTGATTTCCCAGGAGGCCATATTGAGAATAATTATGCACTACCATTAGGGTGGAGGACAGAATTAGATAAATCAGGAACAAATAACATTATAACTCTTACCAGCATCCATTCTAGGAGTACAAAAAACTGAGCTTAGCACAAAGCAATTTAACTTTATATCTTCATAAATTTTTATAAAAAAGACCTTGAGTTAACCATATTTCGTATCCATGCCGTAAAGTAGGTATTTGATTCCTGGGGAATATTTCGGTTTTAGCCAGTCATCATGATATCCTGATGCTGAACAGTTGTATATATTCTCTGTGCCTGTGGCTTCCAATTGTTAGGAAGGAGTTCATCGATTTTTTCTTTAGGTGCAAAAATCAGATAAGGCAACCTGGCCAGCACATCTTTGAGATAGCTGAAGGGATCAAGGTTGTTGAGTATGCAGGATTCTGCAATAGAA
>JBQGEO010000565.1:0-5735 GCA_052039655.1 Pararcticibacter sp. | reverse complement strand
TCAATGGTTCGGCTTCGCTTTGTTAGCAGGTGTTATCATCTGGGCGGCTGCCTATTTTTGGAGAGGATACCGGTATGTGCAGACTAATGACGCCCAAATCGATGCTTACCTCTCTCCCATCAATGCTAAAGTTGGCGGATACATTAATAAAATTTATTACCACGACAATCAGCACGTGAAGAAAGGCGACACCCTTATACTGATCGAACGCGATGAATATGGATTAAAACAGAAAGCTGCATTTGCAGAATTACTGGGTTCACGGGCCAAATTACCCATCTTAGAGGCCAGTGAACAAACGCAGCTAAAGAGCATCGATGTGATTAAAGCACAACTCTCCGGCGCAAAGGCAAAACTGGCACAGCAGGAAAGAGAATATCTGAGATATAAAAACCTGCTGGCCGGGGAATCTACGACACAACAAAAGTTTGATAACATCCGTACGTCACTTGAAGTTAACCGCTCGGATTATGAACAAACACAGGCCTCCCTTAAGGTGGCTGAATCGAAATTGAGTGATATCAAAGCACAACGCTCAGCCATAAATGCGGAGATTAAATTAAAAGAAGCTTTGCTCGAAAGACAGGAACTGGATATCAAATACACCGTTGTTACCGCGCCTTTTGACGGACAGATTGGGAAAAAGACCGTTCAGGAAGGACAACTGATCCAGCCCGGACAAACACTGGCTTTTCTGGTTAACAGCGCGGAAGAGAAGTGGGTGGTCGCCAATTTTAAAGAGACGCAAATCTCCGGGTTCAGACCGGGACAAAAAGTATCTGTTGAGGTGGATGCGTTCCCCAATGAGAGATTCTCTGGTGCAATAGAATCCTTGTCTCCCACTACCGGTTCACGTTATTCCCTCCGTCCTCCTGATAACGCAACGGGTAATTTCGTAAAGATCACACAACGTATTCCTGTCAGGATCAAACTGACAGATACCATGAAGAAACTTGCCGGGCTATCGGCAGGGATGAATGCCAATGTTTATGTTATAAAAGATTAAAAATGCAGGCACACACAATACCACTTTTCAAATCATGGGTGCCGGAGCGGCTGGCAGGACTGATTATCCTCTCAATACTGATGACTTGCCTGTTCGGTTTTGCTTTTTACAGCAGTCCGGCGACTATAATGGGCTTTTATGGTGTACAGCCAACAGATGTCCAGTATGCGATGGTGGTCCTCTACGGCTCAACAGTCGCCTTCTTAGCTCTTGATTTCCGGATTGTAAAATATTTCTCTCCGCGGAAATATCTCCTGTCCGCCCTTGCGGTTAATACCGTATGCTCACTCGTCTGTTTTCATTTCAGAAACTGGACACTCTTTATAAGCTGCCAGTTTGTGCAGGGAATTACCTGTGCGCTTATGTCTGGTATCGTATTGAGTTTGACATTTGCCCGTTTACACTCCACGCGCGCCAGAGTGATCGGATACACGATACTTTACGCCGGAATTCAGATATCAGCTCCGCTTTACTCCATATACTCCAGTGCTGTACTGAATGTCTTTGACTTCAACTGGCTATTTTACGGTTTAAATATCTTACTGATCATTTTGGCACTGGCAGTTTTAATCACCATGAATGCTGAATCCAGGTTCCATAAAAAGGTCCCCCTGTATCAGGTAGACTGGATTGGATATCTGTTTTATACCGTTTTTATACTCGTCCTGGGATATATCCTGGTATATGGACGACAGCTGGGCTGGCTCGATAGCGGTCTGATCGTTTCCCTGCTATTATCAGCCGTGTTAACACTGACACTTTTTATTCTAAGGGAAATGAGGCTTAAGAGGCCCTTGATTAATTTAAGGATCTTCAAGGCTCCCAATTTTACTATTGGCCTGATCTTGCTGTTCGTTTTCTATATTTTTAAAGGAAGCACAGGGCTTACCTACGGATATCTTGAGACAATTTTGGGAACCGACCCACTGAACACAATTCCCGTTTGGATATCCGTAATTACGGGCACCCTCATCAGCATGTTCATTACGGCACGGTTCATCCTCATGGGAACTAATCTGATCCGGATGATCATCATAGGCTTTGCGATAATGGCATTGTATTATGTGTATATGCTTCTTTATGTTTCCGTCCAGGGAAGCACAACAGATTTTATGCTGCCCCTTTTCATTTATGGAATTTCCACGGGCGTATTATTTGTTCCGATCGTTTCTTTTACCACATCTGCAGCTCCTGCCAAAATAGCCTTTAACGCCTCACTGGTCGGTATCTTTGCCAGGTTCTCAGGCTTTACCTCCAGTTTAGCCCTCAATAATGAGCTCCAGCTATTTACAAGATCTTCCGTCAGGGAAAAAGTACGGGAAACACTGAGCGAAACCAATCCGCAACTGCCTCTTACTTTGCAGGACATCCGGCACACCTACCTGAATGCAGGTAATGATTTGTACGTGGCAAAAGGGGCTGCAGATGGTTATTTTAATAACCTGATAAAAGAGCAGATACTGGCACGTTCTATCAGGGATTATTACGACCTGATGCTGATTGGCATAGTCTGCGTCATATTGGCGCTCTTGTTTCTGCCGGGAATTAAAGATGTGGTACTGAAATTAAGAAAAGGAAATGTACCTTACTAAATGACGCTGCCATATTTATGCTTCAAAAGCCAGAGATCCCTGATAATGGCAACCATAGAGTCATTGGCCGGCAACTAAGGTGCCCAGGGAGATGACAAGGCCTCCTGATTCAAAACCAGACGCAGGTACCTGGCCAATGACGAACTATACATCACTGGAATAGCCGCCAGTACAGCCGACCGGAACCAATTGAGCATTTCCCATTTATGAAAGGCTTGCCGAATCTGTGTTATATCCTGGGCAGGCCCAAAAAGCACTTCATTGAGCGGAAAGAAAAATTTGAAGGTAAGTATGTCTGCCAACAGAATTAAAGCCAATGCACTTACATTATACCAGCGCACTTTTTTGTCGGTTTTCCAAAACCGGATGACACAGTTGATCCCAATGATGTGAATCAGCGGCCCGGTGATTTTGAAGAACTCAGCCGGATTTTTGAAAGCAAAGTATCTCCGGGCAATATCAATAGATTGAGGAAGCCGATGTCCCCAATTAGGCGCATCGACAATAGAATTGTAAATATTCACAAACAGCAATCCGCTGCTCACCACAATAGCAAGATGCAGCACAAAAATTTTAATCTTCATTTTTCAATTTGAATGAACTTTCGATAAGCTGTTATCAACGAAACAGTTAACGCAATGATCTAATGCTCCGCATTCCCTGCCTTAACCGGGAGCAAACGCACCAATGCAAGGCACAAAATAATAGCAGCTGCAATTACGATAAAACTGCGTTCCATCGCAGAATTAACCGAAGCCGACCGCTGTGCAATAAAGAAAACGGAGGTAATAACTGCTGCACCAATACTGCTGGAAAGCTGTTGTACTGCACTCAGAGAACCACTGGCACTGCCGGCTTCTTCGGGGTTAATATCACCAATGGTAAAATCGAACAGTGTTCCGAAACAGAAACCCATTCCACCGCCCATTAAAAAGATGGCCGGTGCATACATCCAGGGATTGCTGACAGCAAGCGACAATTGATAAAACATAATAGCTAAACCGGTTATGGTGATGATCAACCCTATTCCAATAATATTCCTCCCGATTTTTCCGATGAGCGGTGGCGTTAGAATGGATGAGACGATGATCCCAAGCGATAGCGGAACCATTTGCATGGATGCACCGAATGGCGTAGCCCCTAGTCCCAGCTGCAGGAAAAGTGAAATGAGATACGTAAGACCCGCTACTACTCCGAAGAAGAAAAAGCCGAGAAACAAACCGGCTGAAAATCCCCTGTTTTTGAATAAAGTCGGTTTGATGATCGGGCTGGTCGCTTTAATCTGCCTCCAGATAAAAAGCAACAGCAATACAATTCCTGCCAGGATAATCAGGACAGACCTTGTTTGCCAGTTGTTGGCCGAACCTTCAATAATACCATAAAGTAAAGAAAGCATCATTCCGCCTAATAAAACGGATCCAATGCCATCAATGGAGACCTCTTTATTCCCGGCATCTTTTGGAAGAATTTTATATGCCGCTATAAAGCCAAATGTGCCAATGACAATATTAATGAGAAAAATGGAGCGCCAGCCGCTATGAAAGATATCGGCACGAATAAGCAAACCGGCAAGAATAGGTCCGCAAATAGTAGCGATGCTCAGAACGGGGCCGAAAACGGAAAACGCTTTGGTCATCATCTCCCTGGGAAAATGCGCAGCCATAATCGCCATTCCCTGAGGGATAAGTAAGGCACCAAAAGCTCCCTGAACCAATCGCGCCACGATAATCATTTCAGGCGACACGGCAATTCCGCAGGCAAGCGACGCCAGCGTAAATCCCGCCATACCGATGAGGAACAATTTGCGCTGGCCATATTTATCCCCCAGCCTGCCGCCCACCACCAGCAATACGCCCATCGTTAATGCATAGCCAGCACCCAGCCATTGCATCAGCTCCTGACCGCCACCAAGTGTTTTGGAAATCATGGGCGCAGCGATATTGGTAATCGTAGCATCCAGCATATCGAGCATGTCTGCAACCATTACTACGGTCAAAATGCTCCACAATCGAATATTTTCTTTCATACAGGTTATTTGTTAATAGTGATATTCATTAGAATAATTGAGACAGGCGCTCATGAGAGCGTCCATAGATTTAATTATTATCGGTTTAAATTCTCAAAACCATTTAGTTTTTTGAAATTATAGTAAGCGAGGAGATAATTGTAAACCGCTTTCACATAGTTCTGCTCCGCGGTATTAATGGTGGCTTCCGCATCGAGAATGGAGCTGTAGGTAACGGTTCCAAGCTTGTAATTGTTCAACTGGTTTTGGCGCAGGGTTCGCGATAATGTCAAACTCTTTTCGGCAGACTGAATGTTACTGGTGGTGTTCCATAACTCGGTTCTGTTCTTTGCCACTTCATAATTCAAATCCTGCTGCTTTTGCTGATACTGCATTTCAAGCTGCGAGGCTTTGAGCTGAAACTCCTTTTTATTAGCCTTTCCGGTCAGTATTGCAGTAACAGGCAAGCTGGCTTTGATCCCGATATAATTATAGGGTGTCCACATCGAGGCGACATATTTAAAATCTGCGGCCTGGTAGAGGGTGGTATAATTACCGGTTAAGGATAAGGTGGGTGCCCATTTAGAATTTTCTTTTTTAATTTTCAGATCATTCGCTTCTTTTAAAAATGTCATTTGTTTCAACTCCGGACGATCAGGCATATTAGCTTTATAGTCAACATTTTGATTGTAGTTTATTAAAGTTCCGAGTGAGTCTGTCAAAGCCAGTGGTACGCTGTCATTCATGTTCATCTGATATCTCAGTGCATGGAGCGACAACTCATAATTCTGGGCGCTTTCTTTTTCCGTCAGGTTTGCATTTTCGAGGTCGGTCTGCGCTTTTAGCAAATCAGTTTCCAGGATAGTTCCCAAACGTTTTCTTTCCGAAGCAATATCGAGGTACTCTTTGTAACGCTTCGTGTTTTCCCCAGCTAATTTTAATTGCTGCTGTTTCAGGATCACATTCAGATAAGCTTCCGCAACCTGCATCCTGATCGTATTTTCTTTTTCCGCTGTCTTTTCCTGTTCTGCTTTTCTTTCGGCTTTAGCGATATTGATATCCGCTTTTAACCCCGGTTTATAGATATTCTGTGAAAGATCCATACTCAGAGTAGTGAAATTGGTGGTACCTG
>JBQGEO010000564.1:0-4942 GCA_052039655.1 Pararcticibacter sp. | reverse complement strand
AACGGGGTCAGGGTATTTGATGTGAAAAACTACAATAATGGTAGTGTTTCTTTTGAAGGAAAAGAGTTGTTTGGTGGTACCGCGAGAGGTATGAGCCAGCTGCTTCCTCAGGGAACTTACTTCTATGTTCTTTCTTACAAGAAAGATGGAAAGAGCGGGGAGATCAAAGGATACTTTGTGCTCAAATACTAATTAAGGCTTAAAAAAGGATTATATCAGGCGGAATTTCCGCCTGTATTTTCCAGGCAGGGGAAAGGCTGTTCTTGTAAAAGAGCGGCCTTTCCCCGTTTTAGTGAACCCCTTATCAGGAGAGGATGATGTTTGTTATTCTTTCAGGTTGATAATCAGGTATGAAAATGTAAAATTCTGTTAAAAATACCTGAACCTATTTCCCTGTTTTCCGTACAAAACAGGAAATGAAAGATGTCAGTCGCGGTATCCGAAGGTTATTCCCGGGTAGCCTGGCAAAAGAAAAGTTAACAGCTATTAATATATGATTAAGCAAGACAACTGCGCTATTTAAAATTTATGAAGATGAGAGAAAACAAGTACCATTTCCTTTTACCACTGCTGTTTGCTCTTTCGTCGTGTTCTGTAAGTAACAACACCAGCAGACAGGCCGAAAGACTTTCAGTCCCACCCGGAATGGTTTACGTACCGGCGGGATCAGTGATGATGAAACAAACATATGGCAATTCTGACACGACAGACTCTTCAGAAATGAAAAAAGTGAGTCTCAGTGCTTTTTATATGGACCGGGCCGAAATTACTAATAAGCAATACCGGCAGTTTGTTGAATGGGTCAGAGACTCAGTGGCAGTAACAGATTATGTAAAGGACAAAAAGTTCTTTATCAGCAAGGGAAAGAAAGATACCACTAACCGGTTGATTAACTGGAGTAAAATTGATGATAAAACCTTGTGGAAGTCACATAACGATAAAACCCAGAAAGCTCTTCAGGGAATGTATTACCAGGGAGACGAACGTACCTCAGCTGGTAATGAGGTAAATACCAGTTTGCTGAACTATCGCTGGCAGACGGTGACTACTAAGATTGACAGTAAAACCAAAAAGAAAGTTAAAGTTGTTCAGCGTGATTCTGTAAACGTGTGGCCTGATGAATCTGTCTGGGTAAATGATTTTCCGAATTCTCAGAATGACTTTATGGTTAAAACTTATTTTGCGGGTAAGGCATTTGACGAATATCCTGTTGTGGGTATCTCCTGGAAACAGGCAAGGGCTTACGCCATGTGGAAGACCAAAAAATGGGCTTCATACCAATACAAAAAGGACAATGGGAAACGTTTACAGGTTCCGATAGATCTTCCTACAGAAGCACAGTGGCTTTATGCTGCAACGATTCAGTCGCCAAAAGAGATTGCAGCCAGGCAGAAGGAGTTGGAGCTGAGGCAGAAAGAAAGCGCGAAAGCCGCCAAAAGCAAGAAGAAAGGCAGTAGCAAAGTGGAGGATAAGAAAAAGAAACCTGAGGCTGTGGCTTATGGAATGAATTATAAACAAGGTGAAGGCCAGTATGGTGATGACGGAGCAACTTATACAAGCCCGGCTATTTCGTTCAAGCCTAACTATCTCGGCTTGTACAATATGAACGGAAACGTTTCGGAGTGGACACTTAATGCCTATACAATGAACTGGCAGGGATTTGTGAACGATTTGAATCCCGTTTTACTTTACGACGCCAAAGACACCGATCCTGATATCGTCAAGAGAAAGGTTGTAAAAGGAGGCAGCTGGAAAGATCCGGGCAGCCTGGCCAGCCCTGATTCAAGGAACTCAGAATTCCAGGACGTTGCTAAAAGTTACATAGGATTCCGTTGCGTTATGCCGGCACTCGAAGTATTCAATAAGAATCCAAAGAAATCAAAAAAACACTAAGACTATTTTATTCATATTGTTATGTTAAAGAAATATATTCTGACATTATGTGTCGCGTCATCCTGCCTAACGTTATTTGCTCAGGATGAAGTTCCCCAGGATGGTTTTTATCACACAAAAGATTTTAAAAATGCAGTTGCTACTCCGTATCCGGAGGTAAGGCAGGCAGATGTCCTGTCGGTAAAGAGGATCTGGCGTGATATTGATACCAGCGAAGGGATCAATAAACTGTTCTCATCCCCGCAATCAAACCTGATGGACATCCTCAAAGCCGCTATTGACAGCGGCAGGATTACAGCCTACGATCCGGCAGTGAGCCCGAAAAATCCCTCAGGAGATGCATTTACAGTGCCGATTCCGGCCAAAGAAGTGTTTACCCGTCTCACAGACAGTGTCATGGTGCCTGTCTTTGATAAGGATGGTTACCAGACAGGTTCTAAAATGTATGCGGGAGAGTTCAATCCTGAAGCGGTGACAAAGTTCCGGCTGAAAGAGGACTGGATCTTCGATAAAGGTAAAGGATCTTACCAGCCGCGGATCATAGGTATTGCTCCTCTTATTAAGATCACTGCTGGTGACAGTGTCATCAGTGAGCAGCCTGCCTTCTGGTTATATTTTCCTCAGATCCGAAACATTCTTGCACAAAAAGAGGTCATCACGAACTACTCTACGGATATGAGTTTTGATGATATCTTTATCCTGCGGAAGTTTAAAAGTACTATCGTAAAAGAGTCGACGCCGGGTGACCTGCGAATTAAGGATTATGCCAAAAGCGACGACGATATGCAGAAGGAATCTGACCGGATTGAAAAATCACTCAAAGATTACAGGAAGAAGGTATGGGATACTCCTGCCGCTAATTAAAGAAAAGAAAACATACACACGATGGGGCTGCTGAAAAGCGGCCTTTTTTGTAAAGGAAAGCCGCTGTTTTATTTGGTGAATCTTTTTTGTGATGTATGCGTAGAAAACATCAGCATATTTGTTAAGTAGAATTAATTGTATGAATATACCACAGAAAGGATCTGTTCATATTGGAAGAAATATCCGGCGTCTGCGCGAAATTAAGAACGTCAAGCAGGAGAGCCTTGCTTATTCTTTGTCTTTCAGTCAGCAAAAAATATCAAAACTGGAACAGATGGAGAGCATTGATGAGTCCACTTTGGGCAGAATTGCAGATGCTTTGGAATTAAGTGTGGAAGTCATAAAAAACTTCGACCAGGAAAATGTTATCAATTCGTGCTTCGCCGTTCCGCAGCAAGCTTATCATTCAGCGCCAAATCAGGATTTTAACGCGATAGAAAAGATCATAGAGCTTTACGAACGCCTGATCGCCAGCGAAAAGGAAAAGAATGCAATCCTTTCCTCTAAAATCGCATGGATGAATACTGAAGAAAGTGAGCAAATGGGTGTGATCAAACCATTTGCGGCAGGGTGGGAAATGGCTATGAACCGGAATATTTCTTAAAGCAGGAGAGTCGTTTCCTGTAAAAAATTACTCTCCTGACTGATTTTTAATACGGTATGCCGCTGATAATGAAGATCAGAGCGTTTCCGAAAGCCATTTAAAGAATTCCCTTTGCCATACAATGGCGTTTTGCGCACCCATAACCCAATGATTTTCGCCGGGCAAATAAAGGAGACGGCTTTTGATGCCCTTGAGCTGCGCTAACTGGAAAGCCTCCAGCCCCTGCTCAACAGGAACCCGGTAGTCTATTCCTCCCTGAACGATCATAATCGGAGTGTTCCATTTATCCGCTAGTTCGATGGGACTTGACTGCTTGTAGCTTTGGGGTACCTTAGAGCCCCAGTAAGGACCACCGATATCTTTATTGGCAAACCACAATTCTTCTGTTGTGCCATACCAGCTTCTCAAGTCAAACAATCCGTCATGAGCAATGAATGTCTTAAACCGGTTGTTGTGAACTCCCGCCAGCATATAAACTGAGAAGCCCCCGTAACTGGCTCCTACGGCACCAAGGCGACCCTTGTCAACATAAGGCTCTTTTGAAATGTCATCAATAGCAGAAAGGTAATCCCTTATGGGCTGGCCTCCCCAGTCTCCGCTGATATCTTCATTCCATTTTACACCGTGACCGGGCATTCCCCGCCTGTTGGGTGCGATAACGATATAACCGTTTGCAGCCATAAGCTGGAAATTCCACCGGAAAGAATAGAACTGAGAAAGAGCAGACTGAGGCCCTCCCTGGCAATAGAGCAGGGTCGGATATTTCTTTGATGGATCGAAATCAGGAGGAGATATCACCCATGCAAGCATATCTGTATTATCGGTGGTCCTGATATGGCGCTCTTCAATTTTGCTCAAAGCCAGCTTGCCGTAAATATTGTTGTTTACAGATGTAAGCTGGTTTAAGAGCCCCGATTTTAAGTCTACCCTGTATAGTTCTGCTGCGTGATTCATGTCAGTCCGGGAAACAACAAGCTGGTTTCCGGACTGGCCGATAATGCCGTTAATATCAAACACTCCGTTTGTTACCTGCCGGATGTTTCTGGCTGTAAATTTCCCCGGATCGGAGATATTGGAAATTTCAAAGAGCTGTTCTGTCCCTTTCACAGGCGCAACAAAATAGATACGGGATCCGTCGTTGCTCCATTGCCATGAAGCAACGGTTCCATCCCAGTCTTTTGTCAGGTTATAGGTCTTCAGACTCTTGAAGTCGTACAGAAGGATATCGTTTTTATCCGACTCATAACCATCCTCATCCATACTTAGCCAGGCCATCCGGGTTCCGTTTTGGTTGAACGCCGGAGCGGTATCGTATCCCGGAATCCCTTCCGTCAGGTTGGTCGTTCTGCCTGAAGCCAGATCATAAATGAATATGTCGGTATTCGTACTTTGTGCGTATTCTTTGCCGAACTTCTTTTTTGTTACATATACGATAAACTTGCCGTCGGGGCTCCAAATGGCATCTTCTCTTCCTCCAAACGGCATTTGAGGACAATCATATGGTTCATCCTTCATGATGTCCTTCGCTTCCCCGATTTTGCCATTCCCGAATGTTGCATAAAAGATATGCTGAAACTTTCC
>JBQGEO010000563.1:0-3303 GCA_052039655.1 Pararcticibacter sp. | reverse complement strand
TTAGTTTTTCGACAAGCTTTTCTGCCATAAGAAGGGCTGTTGCTTCTTCTCTGTTGAACATGACGGGCGGAAGCCTGTAGCCATCCATAATGGAATAACCCACTCCGGCTTCCCCTATAATAGGTATACCTGCTTCCTCGAGGGCTTTAACGTCCCGGTAGACAGTCCGGAGACTGATGTTAAACCGTTCGGCAATGTCAATAGCTTTTACAACACGCCTCGACTGAAGCTGAATAAGAATGGCTGAAATGCGGTCTATCCGGTTCATGTTACTAATTTATCCGGTACATATACTACAAACCTAAACAATTCAGTCCGTACTCCCGGAATGTTATTCTATTTCAAGGATCTCTTTTGCAAGATGGAGCATTTTATCCGTACCGGTATATTTCCCTTTTTCGTCTGAAAGCTTCACCACGGGGATCCACGGCCCTTTTTCCGGTAAAGTTTCCGTCATCTTGATCACGATATTTAAGGGTTCCGGGCCAACGTCATTGGTGAAATTCGTACCGATTCCAAACGACATCCCAATTTTGTTCCTGCAATACTCTGTTATCCTTGCCACCTTTTCATAGTTGAGAGCGTCCGAAAAGATGATCGTTTTAGAGAGGGGATCTATTCCCATTTTCCGGTAATGCTCGATTGTCTTTTCAGCAAAAACGACCGGATCGCCGCTGTCATGCCTCACGCCGTCAAACAGCTTTGAGAATTTCTTGTCGAACTGCTCAAAAAAGATCCCGGTGGTATAGGTGTCGGCAAGGGCGATACCCAGGTCGCCGCGGTATACATTTGTCCAGTGCTCCAGTCCCAGCGAATTCGCCATTTTAAAACCGTATCTGGCAGCATGAAACATAAACCATTCATGTGCATGAGTCCCTATAGGCCTTGTATTATACTTCATTGCCAGGTGCACGTTGCTGGTGCCTACAAATGTATCGCCTCCATATTGACGGAGCGCCTGCACGACCAGACTATGTACCCCGTAAGAATGTCTTCTCCGGGTGCCGAACTCAGCGATCGTCACTCCCAGTGCAGCGTATTTCTCAATCTTCTCTTTATTGACCGCGGAGATCTGATCATTGCTGATATGATGGAGATGACTGAGCTCGTAATACAGCTCGCAGATCATGGACATAAGAGGAACCTCCCATAGAATGGTCCGGTACCAGTATCCTTCTATATGCACAGACAGCTCGTCTCCGTTCTGTTCAATCGTAACCTCTTCGGGGTTATAGCGATAACCCTGAAGGAAGTCAAGGTAAGTCGGATCCAGATACGGACAGGTAATGGCGAGATAGTCTTTTTCGTCCTTAGTCAGCCGGAGTTGGGCTATTCCGTTCACAGCCTCACGAAGTGCGTCTGCAAAACCAGCAGGAAAGCGGTGTTTGCCCCTGTTTATAAATTCATACTTTGCTTTCGCATGGGGAAATAGTTTGATCACCCCATGCTGCATCGTAAATTTATAAAAGTCATTATCCAGCAAAGAGGGCAGGAGTGTCCGGCTCGTTTCTTTCATAAATTATGTAGTCGTATTAAAGCGGCAAGATTAAGCAAAAATCTCAATATCTGCTTTATTCCGGCAAACCGTCCCCTTTATTTTTCGACTATACCTTCTACCAGGCTTTTCCACTGCGCTTTTGAAAATCCAAGCATCGCCCCAAGTGCTATCACTGCGTTCCTGATTTTGTCTGCCAGGTTTTCTGTCTCCGTGTTTGGGCTTTCGTTCCGGCCGTGTACCACGGCTGTAATTTTCAGCCCTTCGCGCTTTACAACAAAAGTACTGCTCGCCTGATCATCAAAAAAATGGGAAGTGTTTTCATCTTTTTTCAGCGGGTTTTTAGAAGGCTTGACTTTCATTGCGGTTAACTCAAATTCTCTTTCAGGGGCTTTCTCGTCCAGGATCTGAACAATATGTACCCAGTCATATCCATCCCCGCTGTCGGACCCCGGTGCCGGTATATCGATTTTAAAATAATCTCCTTCTTTCACCGGACGTGTCACCTCGTTTCCGGCATTGTCAACGATCTGGAAATCTGAAGGCCCAGCCTTACTGATCTCTCTCCACTGCGAAACGTTCAGCAACCTCTCTCTTGCTACCCCGAAATGTTTCTTGGCGTCTTCTTCCTTTTCAAAGGTTACAGATGACTCGGTATCCGTATCAACACCGTGTTCGTGTCCGGGCACGATTTTTTTTTCTTCCTGACTGATCATAGTTTTTAAGATGTAATTTATTAAGCATCTATACTGACAGAAAGTTTTGAAAATCTACGATGAAAAGACTGTTTACATCACTCAAAAATGATCGTTTTGTTTCCTGTAATAAAGACGCGGTCTTCAAATACCAGCTGCATAGCACGGCTTAGAACCGCTTTTTCGATCTCCTTCCCTGCCTTTATCATTTCGGATACACCAAACGTGTGATTTACCGGTATTATCCGCTGTACAATGATCGGGCCTTCATCGAGATTGGAAGTGACGAAGTGAGCTGTTGCTCCAATCAGTTTCACTCCTCTCTCAAAAGCCTGCCTGTAAGGGCTGGCGCCTACAAATGCCGGCAGAAAAGAATGGTGTATGTTGATGATCCGGCCTTTGTACTGATCCACAAACTCCGGCGAGAGGATCCTCATAAACTTAGCAAGTATAATATAGTCAGGCTGACAGGATCCGGCTATCTGGAGAAGCTCTTTTTCAAACTCCTGCTTCGTTTTATTTTCGTGCGTCACATAATGAAAAGGGATATCAAACTTTTCTGTAAAAGGCCGAAGGCTGTCGTAATTTCCCGCTACGCAGCAAACCTTGCCACCTAATGTGTTAAACAGGTCTCTCACCAGTATATCGGCAAGGCAATGATATTCTTTTGTTACAAGCACCATGATCCGTTTCTCCGGGTTAGGGTTGATTGTAACTTCAGAAGGCTGCGGCAATCCGCTTTGAAGTGTCGTAAAAAGCTCTTCTTCCAAAAAGTCGTTACCTGAGCACTCTATGCGGGCAAAGAAACGGTCGGCGGTTTCATCCACAAACTCTCTCATTGCCGTGATATTCAGGTTGTGGTTGGCCAGCACCCGGGATATCAGGGCCACCAGCCCTACTTCGTCTTTACACTCTATCAGGATTAACGTTTTATTCATGCCTTAAAGATAATCTTAACTAATAAGCAATCAATGGAATTTAACAGTGACAGCGCATGTTTTTGTGCTCCTCTTTACCAAGTTACCGAAAAACTTCCCATATTACGTCCTCCAGCCAGCGGGATCTGCGCAGGCCTGCTTAACCCCCGCTTATAGATGGCTCCTGACCTGTTTC
>JBQGEO010000562.1:0-6825 GCA_052039655.1 Pararcticibacter sp. | reverse complement strand
ACTGCTATTGCCGAATGCAGCAGGAATGGCGGCGGGGTAGTGCTTATCCCGACAGGTTTATGGGTGACAGGGCCTGTTGAGCTGAAAAGTAATGTGAACCTTCATTTACAGAGTGACGCAGTGCTTTCCTTTAGCCGTGATTTTAATCAGTATAAATTGATCGAAACTAATTGGGAAGGGCTTGCTGCTGTCAGGAATCAATCTCCGATTTCAGGTACCAACCTGGTAAATGTGGCGATCACGGGAAAGGGGATTATTGACGGGAATGGCGATGCATGGAGAATGGTGAAGAAAGAAAAGCTGACTGATTCACAATGGAAGAGGCTGCTTGCATCGGGTGGTGCGGTAAGTGATGACAAGAAAGTATGGTATCCATCCGAGAAGTCATTAAAGGGCTCGAAAGTTAAGGGTGCCGGGGTTATTGCTCCAGGGAAGACTATTAATGATTATGAGGATATAAAAGACTTCTTACGTCCCAACCTGCTGGTACTTACTAAATGTAACAAGGTGCTGCTGGAAGGTGTTGTTTTCCAGAATTCTCCTGCATGGAATGTTCATCCACTGATGTGCGAGAACCTCACTGTTCGGGATGTGCATGTGAAGAATCCATGGTATGCCCAGAACGGAGATGGTATAGATGTTGAATCCTGTAAAAATGTGCTGATTGAAAATAGTGTGTTTGATGTTGGGGATGACGGGATCTGTATTAAGTCGGGCCGTGATGAGCAGGGCAGAAAGAGAGGGATGCCGACGGAAAATGTGCTGGTCAGGAACTGTACAGTGTATCATGCTCATGGCGGTTTCGTTGTAGGCAGTGAAATGTCTGGCGGGGCGAAGAACTTATTCGTGACGGATTGTACTTTTATGGGCACCGACATTGGTTTGCGCTTTAAGACAACCCGCGGAAGGGGAGGGATTGTGGAGAATGTCTATATCAGGAATATCACTATGAAAGATATTCCCGGAGAGGCGATTCTTTTTGACATGTATTATGAGGCGAAGGATCCGGTTCCTCTTAGCGGTGAACAAAGAGAGGCTCCGAAAGTGGTAAAACTTCCGGTTACGGAAGCAACTCCCCAGTTTAAAAACTTCTACGTGAAAAATGTGGTATGTGACGGAGCAGAGAAAGCGATTTTCGTAAGAGGGCTGCCGGAGATGAATATTCATGATATTTACCTGGAAGATATGACGCTGCAGGCGAAGAAAGGTGTTGAACTGGAGGAGGCATCGAAGATCAGCCTGAAGAACGTTCGTGTGATTACAAAGGAGACGAAACCTGTGGTTCATATCCTGAACAGCAATTCCCTTTCATTTGATAAACTAATCTTCAATGATAATAGCGATCTTCTTTTCTCCGTTAATGGAGACAGGAGCACGAATATTAATGTATCAAATACCAATACAAAGAACCTGAAAAGCCTTGCGGAGTTTAACTTTGGTGCAAATAAAAAGGCATTAAAAATTAAATAGCACTATATGAAAAGAATTAGCATAATATCGTTCTTAAGTCTGTTTCTGACAGTTCAGGTATTCACTTCATATGCGCAGACCAAACCGTTGTCAGAAAAAATGGCAGCTACGGTAATGGATATCTGGGCGGATTCCCTTTGGGTTGGGAGGCCTTTTAAGTGGACTTATGATCAGGGGGTTCTTCTGGAAGGGATTTCCTCTATCTGGCAAAGGACTGCTGACAAACAGTACTTCGATTATATCAAAAAGAGCATGGACTTTTTTGTGCAGAGCGATGGTACGATCCGGACTTATGATAGCCATAACTATAATATTGATAATATAAAGAACGGACGTTCGCTGTTGCTTCTTTACAAAGTGACCGGCCAGGAGAAATATCTTAAAGCTGCAAAGATCCTGAAAGAACAACTCAGAACCCACCCGCGTACAAACGAGGGAGGGTTTTGGCATAAAAAGATCTATCCTTACCAGATGTGGCTGGATGGCTTGTACATGGGGCAGCCTTTTTATGCGGAGTACTCTTCTCTGATGAATGATACTGCGGCTTTCAACGATATTACGAACCAGTTTGTCTATATGGAGAATCACTCCAGGGATGCGGCTACAGGTCTGATGTATCATGGCTGGGATGAATCTAAAAAGGAAAAATGGGCTGACAAGACTACCGGACGTTCTGCTCATATATGGGCCCGTGCGATGGGATGGTACGGAATGGCGCTGGTAGACGCATTGCCTTATTTTCCTGATAATCATCCGGGAAAGAAGACGCTGCTGGACATACTGGCCCGTTACGTAGTTGCTGTTCAGAAAGTTCAGAATGCAAAAACGGGTGTTTGGTATGACATTCTTGATGCACCGCTTCGTAAGGGCAACTACTTTGAGTCTTCAGGCTCCAGCATGTTTGTCTACACTTTCGCCAAGGCTGTAAGATTGGGTTATCTGCCTGAATCTTATATGAAATCGGCTCAGAAAGGGTATGAAGGCATTAAGAAACAGTTTATCGAAACGGTAGATGCCGGGAAGGTAAACCTGAAGGGGACAGTGAGCGTTTCCGGACTTGGAGGGAAACCTTACAGGGACGGTAGCTTCGAATACTATATGAGTGAGAAAGTGATCACCAATGACCCCAAGGGTGTTGGCTCTTTTATGCTTGCTGCTAATGAAATGGAACTGAGTGCCCTGCCTAAACCAGGGAAGGGTAAGACGGTTACATTGGATTATTATTTCAATAATGAATGGAAGAAAGGTCCGTCGGGAGAAAATGTACGCTACCACTATACCTGGGACGACCAGTCGAATACCGGTTTTTGGTTCTGGGGGAATATATTCAATTATGCAGGTGCGAAAACGAATGCCCTGACGGTAGCTCCTACTGCTGCTAATCTGAAGAATTCACAGGTTTATATCATTGTAGATCCTGATACGGAAAAGGAAACGGCAAAACCTAATTTTGTTTCAGCTCAGGATGCGGAGGTTTTATATAACTGGGTGAAAGATGGTGGAGTGCTGATGCTTATGTCAAATGACCTCAACAACTGTGAGTTTAAGAATTTCAATGTGCTGGCTGGAAAGTTTGGGATTCATTTTAATGAAGATCTCCGGAATGCTGTAAAGGGTGACGCGTATGAAACAGGTGCTTTTAAAATTCCTGCGGGTCATCCGGTCTTCAAGACCTCGAAAAAGGTGTACATTAAAGAGATCAGTACAATAAATGTAACTTCGCCTGCCAGGGCAATCTTTACTGAAGGCAAGGATGTAGTGATGGCTACTGCTAAAGTAGGAAAGGGAACTGTTTTTGCAGTAGGTGACCCGTGGTTCTATAATGAATATGTTGATGGCAGAAAGATCCCTGCGGAGTATGAGAATTTTAAAGCTGCCGCTGACCTGGCAAACTGGCTGCTTTTACAATCTGCTAAGAAATAGGAACTACCCCGTCGCCGGGTGATTTTTAGTCCATGGAGGCGGGGCGTGTCTTTATAAAAATACTATTAATACGATATATAAATAAACGAGGGAGATGAAACAATTCTTAGATGAAAACTTCTTATTAGCTAGCCGTACATCGCAGCAGCTCTATCATGAGTTTGCTAAAAATATGCCTATAATCGATTATCATAACCATTTGATCCCGGAACAAATGGCAAATGATATCAACTTTAAAAATCTTACACAGGTTTGGCTCTACGGCGACCACTATAAATGGCGTGCCATGAGAACGAACGGTGTAAATGAGGAGTATATTACCGGTGGCAAAAGTGATTTTGAGAAGTTTGAGAAGTGGGCTGAAACTGTTCCTTATACTCTTAGAAATCCATTATATCACTGGACTCATCTTGAGTTACAGCGGTATTTCGGCATTTCTGATGTTCTTTCGGGTGCTAATGCAAGAAAGGTGTTTGATGAGTGTTCTGAAAAGCTTCAGACTCCTGAATATTCCGTTCGTGGCTTACTCCGGAAGGCAAATGTAGAGTCGCTTTGTACAACAGACGATCCTATTGATTCTCTGGAGTTTCACCAGCAGATTGCTAAAGATGGATTTGAGATCCAGGTTCGCCCTGCATTTCGTCCGGACAAGGCGATGGCAGCCGAAGATGTTGCAGGCTTAAATGCTTATATCAATAAGCTTGAGCAGGTTGCCGATGTCAGTATTTCTGACCTGGATGCTTACTTGTCTGCTCTTAAGAAGCGTCATGATTATTTTGCTCAAAACGGATGCTGCGTGTCTGACCACGGGCTGGAGCAGATCTATGCAGAGGATTATACTGATGAAGAGATCAGCGCTATCTTTAAGAAGATCAGAAGCAATCAAAGCCTGAACAGTCAGGAAGTGCTGAAGTTTAAATCGGCAATGCTTGTTCATTTTGCAATCTGGGATCATGAAAAAGGCTGGGTTCAGCAATATCACCTCGGTGCTTTAAGAAATAACAACGCCAGAATGTTAAGTCAGCTTGGCCCTGATACAGGCTGGGATTCTATTGGAGATTTCAGCCAGGGACGCCAGCTTTCTAAGTTCTTAAACGGGCTGGATACTGAGGATAAGCTTGCCAAGACGATCATTTATAATCTTAATCCTGCCGACAACGAGCTAATGGCTACTATGATCGGGAACTTCAACGACGGATCTGTTGCCGGGAAGGTACAGTTTGGTTCCGGCTGGTGGTTCCTGGATCAGAAAGACGGGATGATCAAACAGATGAATGCTTTGTCTAACATGGGGTTGATCAGCCGGTTCGTGGGAATGCTTACAGATTCCCGCAGCTTCCTTTCTTATCCTCGTCATGAGTACTTCCGCAGAATTCTTTGTAACCTGTTTGGTGAGGAAATTGAGAATGGCGAAATGCCAAATGATATCGAGTGGACTGGAAAGATCATTAAGGACATTTGTTACTATAACGCTAAAAATTATTTCGGCTTGTGATAAGTAAAGTTTTATGCTTTGGTGAACTCCTGCTGCGTATTTCGCCTGCGGCGAACGAAGATGCGGAAAAGCATCCCTTCCTGTTATACATGGGAGGGGCCGAAGCGAATACTGCAACCGCTCTTGCAGCCTGGAATATTCCTGTAAAATACAGTACCGTGCTCCCCGATAATTTTATGTCGAGGTATATGATCAATTACCTTGAATACAAGGGGATTTATACTTCGTCGGTTTTGTTTTCGGGCGAGAGGGTTGGAGTCTATTACCTCGACAGGGGAGCGGATTTAAAAAGTAGTGTGGTGTACGACCGGGACCGGTCGGCGTTCTCTGAATTGAAAAGGGGAGTTATAGATTGGGACAAAGTCCTTCGTGATGTATCCTGGTTCAACTTTACGGCTATCAGTCCTGCTCTGAACGAAAACGTGGCCGATGTTTGCCTTGAGGCACTTGAGGCCGCGTCGTCAAAGAACATCACCATTTCTGTGGATTTGAACTACCGTGCGAGGTTGTGGAAATACGGGAAGAAGCCTGTGGAGGTAATGCCTGCACTGGTGGAGCACTGTGATGTGGTGATGGGAAATATATGGTCTGCCAATGCACTGCTGGGTACGTCTATTGATCAGGATATCCATCTTAAAGGTACACGTGAAGCGTACCTGGATCATGCAAAGGCCACTTCCATTGAGATTATGGAGCGCTTCCCGAAATGTAAGTCTGTTGCCAATACATTCCGTTTTGATTCGGATAAGAATAACCTTCTGTATTATACCAGCTTGTATACAGGCGGAGAGCAGTTTAACTCCGACGAATTCAGGACAACAGGGGTGGTTGACAGGTCTGGCAGCGGTGACTGCTTCATGGCGGGTCTGATCTACGGATCCTATTTAAAACACAGTCCGCAGGATACTGTTGATTATGCTACTGCTGCTGCTTTCGGAAAACTACAGGAGCAGGGTGATGCAACAGGCCAGGATATTCTTACAGTATCGAAGATCCAGGAAAACAGTAAGTAGGATTTACCTACGATCTTCAGGTGACGATCTGGCGGGTACAGAAATGTGAGGGTGATGATGTGGAAAATAGCATCAGGTCGTATGGGAATGTTAGAAAAATAAATAAAAACTGTCTCTATAACAATTACTATAAAGCTGATTGTCAATAGTTGACAGCTGATAGCTTAAAAAATATGCAATTAAGTAAAAAAACGTTTCAGGGATACAGGGAGTATCCTGAAAAGGTGCTCCAGTTTGGAGAAGGGAACTTCCTTCGTTGTTTTGTCGACTGGATGTTCCATGAATTAAATCAGAAGGGTAACTTTAATGGTTCTATCGTAGTTGTACAGCCGATTGATAAGGGTATGGTGAACATGCTGAATGAGCAGGATGGCCTTTATACCCTGAATCTTCGCGGCTACAAGAACGGAAAACCAGAAAGTACTTATGAGACTATCGATGTGATCAGCCGCGGGATCAATCCATATGAGGATTTTGCTGCCTATCTGGGCACTGCTGAGAATCCGGAAATGAGATATGTGATTTCCAATACAACGGAAGCAGGGATTGCATACGATGAGAACGATACTCAAACCGCGACTCCTCCGAATTCTTATCCTGCTAAGCTGACTGTATGGCTGAATCACAGGTATAAAACGTTCAGCGGAGATAAGTCTAAAGGTGTTCATATCATCCCTTGTGAGCTGATCGACAAGAATGCAGATAATCTTAAAAAGATCGTTTTAAAATATGCTGAGCAATGGAACCTTGAATCAGGTTTCGTTCAGTGGCTTAATTCTGCCTGCAGCTTCAGCAATACGCTTGTTGACCGTATCGTTCCGGGATATCCAAGAGAGCGGATAGCAGAAATCACCAGTGAACTGGGCTATGAAGACAAGCAGATCGTAGAAGGTGAGCACTTTCACCTTTGGGTGATTGAAGGCC
>JBQGEO010000561.1:0-3849 GCA_052039655.1 Pararcticibacter sp. | reverse complement strand
TCACTGAATCCTTTACAACACCACCCTTTTCCTGCTTTTGCTTGTTTTTATCCTTTGCGGTTGTATCCTTAGGAGCAATAATTTTAGGTTTTGGAGTTACAGGGGCGGCTACTAAAGAATCTATTCTGACAGCAGCACTATCTGTCTGCGAAAAGACAGGCATTGTGACAAAGAAAGCGGCTATCAGAATAAAAAATCTTAATATGTTCATTTACCAGTCTAATAGTTCAAGTATCCGGCTGAGATCATCTTCGGACATAAAAGGAATCTCAATAGCTCCCTTCCCTTTACCCTGAACTTTAAGCCGCACTTTTGTAGCAAACTTCGATGCAAGGTCGTCCTGGATCTTTTGAAACTGAAAAGAGATGGCCTCTTCCTTGCCAGACTTGTCCTTTTTCTTTCCCGAATGCTGAATTTCCCTTACCAGCTCTTCCGTCTTCCTGACAGAAAGCCCTTTATCTATAACTTCTTTATGAACAAATAATTGTTTATCTACATCATCAAGGCCTAAAATAGCCTTGGCATGCCCCATAGAAACCTCGTTATCCCGGATAGATGCCTGAATAACGGGTGGTAATTTCAATAAGCGGATATAGTTTGTTACAGTCGACCGGTTTTTACTTACCCGATCACCAAGCTCTTCCTGCTTCAGATTGCATTCATCGATCATCCTTTGAAAACTGAGGGCCACTTCTATGGCGTTCAGATTTTCCCGCTGGATATTCTCAATCAATGCCATTTCCAGCATCTGCTGGTCATTTGCAGTACGAACATAAGCCGGAATTTCAACAATACCAGCGAGTTTAGACGCTCTCAGCCTTCTTTCACCGGATATCAGCTGAAACCTGCTCCCTGCCTTTCTGACTGTAATAGGCTGTATGAGCCCTTGCAAACTGATAGATTCAGCCAGTTCACGTAGGGCCTGTTCATCAAAATCTGCACGAGGTTGAAAAGGGTTTACTTCAACCTCATCTACCTTGATATGCGAAATATTCCCCGGAGATACACCTTCCGGTACTGGCTGCTGACGCACGGGAGCTTGTACCACTTCAGAATCATCCAGCAGTGCACTTAATCCTTTTCCTAATCCTGTTTTCCTTATATGCGTCATGAATTTACTGTTACTTTATTACTCCCACTTTCTTTGACCAGACCATTCTTACGTATGATTTCCCTGGCCAGGTTCAGATAATTAATAGAACCCTTACAATTCGCGTCGTGCATAATCACAGACACACCAAAGCTGGGAGCCTCACTTAATCTTGTATTTCTCTGGATGATCGTATCGAATACCAAGTCCTGAAAATGCGTTTTCACTTCTTCTACCACCTGGTTAGAAAGCCTCAAACGTACATCGTACATCGTCAGCAATATTCCTTCGATCTCAAGATCCGTATTTAAGCGGTTCTGAACAATTTTAATGGTATTCAGGAGTTTGCCAAGGCCTTCTAGCGCAAAATATTCACATTGCACAGGAATAATCACCGAATTCGCGGCAGTTAAAGCGTTGATTGTGATTAAGCCAAGAGAAGGAGAACAGTCGATAATAATAAAATCATAGTCGTCTCGCACTTTGTCAAGGACAGCCTTCATTTTATATTCCCTGTTTGTCAGGTTGATCATTTCAATCTCAGCACCAACCAGATCAATATGCGCCGGCAGAAGATCGAGGTTAGGAGTATCTGTGTTCTGAATGGCATCCCGGGGATCTACGTCATTAATAATACACTCGTAAATACTCTCCTTTATTGTGCGCGGATCAAAACCTATTCCGGAAGTCGAATTGGCCTGCGGATCAGCATCCACCAGTAAAGTGCGATACTCAAGAACAGCCAAACTGGCTGCCAGGTTTATAGATGATGTGGTTTTTCCTACCCCGCCTTTTTGATTAGCTAATGCTATAATCTTACTCATTCCTTGTCCTAATTTCTAAGCGTACTTAATATTAACACCGTCAAACACAGCAGCATTAAAAATGTTTATTTTTGCCTGGTGCGTACTTTTTACAATCGCCTAAGATACGAACTTTAAACAATTTAATGAGCGCCCCTATTTTGCGTTTTAAACATATTATCCACAAATGACTACAATTATTGCAAGCACCAATCGGCCGGATAGCTATACATTGAAGATCGCCCAATATTATCAGCGGCAGTTATTGAACCTGGGGCACAGCGCTGAAATTCTATCGCTTACAGATCTGCCCGAAGGAATTATTCATCCGGCGATGTATGAAAAGCAGAAGCTCGAAAGCTTCGAGATATTACAGAAAAAGGTGACGGGAACGGATAAATTTTTGTTCATCATTCCGGAATATAACGGAAGTTTCCCTGGGATCCTGAAGGTCTTCGTAGACGCATTGCGATATCCGGAAAGTTTCTACGGCAAGAAAGCAGCACTTGTGGGAGTTTCAAACGGACGGTACGGCAACATCAGGGGCATTGATCATTTCACAGGAGTTTGCCATTACCTTAATATGGATGTGCTTCCACTTAAATTACATATCCCATATATCCAGAAAGAGCTTGACGAAAATGGCAATTTCTTTAAGGAAGACACGCTCAAATTCACTTCTATGCAGATCGAACGGTTTGCCGCTTTCTGAAACGGGAGTTAAATACCATACCAGGGTTGTAAGATACTCCCTCCAGGTGTTGGAAGTATTCTTATTTGCTTTTATCTTAGATATAAAAAGCATTATATGAGATACACTTTTACAACTTTACTTTCAGCTGTTTTCTTTCTGTCGGTCACATCCGCAAAAGCACAGGTAACAGATGATACCGGTAAGAATCTCCTGAAGATTAATGTTCCGGCAATTGCTCTCAACAATTACTCCTTCCAGTATGAGAGAGTAGTTGGCAAAAAAATCACTGCTGGTGCAGGAATCCGGTTTATGCCCAAAGGCAAACTACCCCTGAAAAGTATATTGGAGTCTGTTATAGACGACGATGATACCTGGAACCGTATTGAGAATATGAAAACAAGTAATTTTGCATTCACCCCCGAAGTTCGCTTTTATCTCGGAGAACACGTACTCCGGGGATTCTACGTCGCCCCTTTTGCAAAAATAGCACGTTATACAGGAGATATTCCCGACTTCAAATACGATGTAGCTGTTCCGGCATCGGCAAATCCATCCGGAAGCATCACCAAAACAATCCCTATCGATGGCCGGATCAACACGGTTACGGGAGGAGTACTGATAGGCGCACAATGGAAATTAAGCAGATTGCTGTATCTTGACTGGTGGATACTCGGTCCTCAGTACGGAAGATCCAAAGGACACCTCGGAAGCAAAGTAGATCTCAGTGACGAAAACGAACGAAAAGCATTGGCTGATGAACTCGAAGGACTGGATATTCCACTTGTTGATACAGACGTCTCAGTGACTTCCACGGGCGCCCGAATGGATCTCAAAGGACCCTGGACGGGTGTGAGGGCCGGAATAAACTTAGGTGTAAGATTCTAGTAAACAAAAAATATAGCAAGAAAAGCTGCCTGATGAACAGACAGCTTTTCTTTTATTACATCTGTAGCAATTGCTTCAGCTTCGCATAGCCGGTTTTACTGACAGGCAAACTACTTCCGTTCTTCAGCAGCAATTTGTATGAATCCTTTTCATAGGGCACAAGCCCCGTAATCTGTGGAACCTGGACAATAATCGAACGATGAATCCTGACGAATTGCTTATCATCAAGTGTATTCTCAAAAAAAGTCATCGTTTTATTCTTCAGAAAAGTCCCGTCTGCGGTATGAATCTTTACATAATCATCATAAGCTTCCAGGTACTGCACATCCAGGGCCGGAATGATCTTAATCGTATTCCTGTCCTTCACTACGATACTC
>JBQGEO010000560.1:0-8277 GCA_052039655.1 Pararcticibacter sp. | reverse complement strand
GAATGAACATAATATATTCCTCAGAGCTAATTACTCTTATTCCAAGAATGAGATCAAGTATGCCGCTGAACCCGAATACACATTCGCTTACCAGGGGCTAAAGGGTACGCAGATCTATGAAGCACAGGGACTCATTGCTTTAGGGCTTTTCAAAGACCAGGCTGAGATTGATAACAGTCCCTCGCAGGCGGGATATGGCGTTATACGACCGGGCGATATTAAGTATCAGGACAGGAACCAGGACGGGATTATCAACTCTCAGGACAGGGGATATCTGGGAGAAGTTCTGAGACCTAAATCCATGCTGGGTTTCACAATGGGATATTCCTTCAAAGCGATTGATGTGAATGTGCTGTTTCAGGGAGCCCTTGGAGGATATAACTGGCTAACCGGCACATCTGCCTGGGCTTTTGCCCGGAATAGTGCCATACTAGCTGACTACCTGAATAACCACTGGACTCCGGAAAACCTGGATGCAGAGTATCCGAGAATCTCGTCTTCAGACAATCTTAATAATAATCAGGAGTCAACATTCTGGTTGCGTTCTTCTAATTACCTGCGCCTGAAGAATGTGGAAATCGGTTATACTCTTCCCAAATCCTTTCTCGCTAAACTCAGCCTGAAGAACGTAAGGGTTTTCGCTACCGGCGTTAATCTCTACACCTGGGATAAATTTAAGATCTATGATCCTGAGATACCCGACGGGTTCGGGAATTATCCTCAGCAGAAGATTGTCAATTTTGGGTTGAATGTTACTTTATAACAATAAAGAAATGAAAAAGACATGTTTGTTCCTGGTCTCTGTGTTCTTACTCGTTGCTGCGTCATGTAATAAATATCTGGATGTAGTACCGAATGAGTATGTGACAGATGACGACGTTTATAATAATATTAACCTCGCTGAGCAGGCTTTAGCCCGTCTATACAATGCAATGCCTGACGAAACCGGAAGTACTATTACTTCTTATACAGATGAAAGTTATCATCACTGGACTGATAACGGCGGAGCGCTTGACGCTTATAAGTTTAATCTTGGCACCTGGAGCACCACGGATAATCCAATAGGCAACTGGGCCGGTCGCTATCAGGATATCAGAAGGGCAAATACCTTTATTGAGAGAATAGAGAAAGTTCCTGTTCCTCTTGACAGAAGCGAATACTATCAAACCTGGATCCCAAGATACAAAGCAGAAGCAAGGTTCCTCCGCGCAATGTTCTATTTTGAATTGTTTAAAAGATTCGGAGCCGTTCCGCTGCTGACATCGTCAGCCAGTATCGACCTCAATGAAGCAGCCAGCAGCAATGTTGAAAGGAATTCAACCGATGAAATAGTGGATTTCATTGTTTCAGAATGTGATGATATTGCCTCGTCTCTTCCTTCGGTACAGGAGCCTTCGCAGGTGGGACGGGTGACTCAGGGTGCGGCATTAGCACTTAAAGCCAGAACGCTGATCTATGCAGCGAGTCCTTTGTTTAACGGGAATGCTCTTTACAAGGATATAAGCAATCAGGATGGGAAGAAACTTTTCTCTCAGGCTTACGATCGGGAGAAATGGAAGAGAGCTGCAGATGCTGCCATGAATGTTATCAATTTGGGTATATATTCCCTCTACTCCCCTTTCCCGGATAATCCAATCCAGAATTACGCCGCGCAGTTTCATACACGCGACTATACCGAGTCAATCTTCCAGAGAATAAAGGAAAACAGTACCGGGCTTGACGGGAACTTGCTTCCAAACGGGCCTCCATTTAAAGGGAACGGACAGTTTACGCCCTTACAGGAGATGATAGACTCGTACGAAATGAAAAACGGTTATCCAATCGGAGAACAGGGGTCAAATTATCAAAGTACCGGATTCTGGAGCGGACAGTTATGGGACGGCTTGAAATGGCAGGCTGTTTCTAATATATCGAACATGTACAAGGACAGGGATCCAAGATTTTACGCCAGCATCTTTTTCCAATATGACGTGTGGCGTTACGATGCAACAAAACGGCCTGTGAAATTAGCGTTCTGGGGAAGCGGAAACGGCAAGACCGACGGATGGGCCAACAGTAAAAGCGGAACAAATCCATGGGGATACAACATCAGAAAATTTCTTTCGCCCGATTATGACAGGAATGCCAATACAGGTACAGCTAAAAGGAACTGGCCTATTTACAGACTGGCAGAAATGTACCTGATCTATGCAGAAGCAATGAACGAATATCTGGACGCGCCCGACAACCGTGTATATGAATATATTAATAAAGTTAGAAACAGGGTTAAAATGCCGGCTCTGCCTATATTAGCTGCTGACCAGACCAAAGCTGGAATGAGAAAACGTATTCAGAATGAGAACCGTGTCGAATTCGCCTTTGAAGCACATCGTTTTTGGGATGTGAGAAGGTGGATGATTGCCACGACGGTTGATAATCAAGCAGTACATGTGCTGAATGCGAAGCCTTCCGCAGCCGAACTGGCCGCAAGCGGTGTACAGGACGTAAACAGTGAAGAAGCGGGAGTGGCTGTATTTTACAAACCTGTCATCATCCAGACCCGTATTTTTCAGGATAAGCATTACCTGATGCCGGTGCCACAATCAGAGATTGATAAAGATCCTAAGTTAGTGCAGAACTATGGATGGTAGCTTTCTTCGGTTAAATATTCAATGAATTATTATAAGTTCTTGCTGCAGTTTAGCTGCAGCAAGAACTTAAGAACAGACCAGAATGACGCGTAAGTTTGCATAATCCGTTAAAATATTGGCTAAAATCATTTAGATAATCTTCCTCAAAAATTCGAACAATCATCTATTTATCAATACATTAAAATTTTATATCGTTAGATTTTTTTAAGACAACCCGCCCGGGAGAAACTTTAACAGGACATATTTATACCTTTAACAAAAAGTATGGGTTTTCCAGCTGAGTACACATACAAAAGGGGATATGATAGCTTAGAAAAACTGACCAACTGGAATTGATAAGACCTTAATCTTTTACACAATTACCGCTGGCAGAATCAATAACACACAAAAAAACCAGATATGAATTCTATTTCTTTGCACAAAGCACATCTAAAAAAAGTTCTACGAGTTGCTTTGATTTTTCTTCTGTACCTGCAGCAGGCGCAGGCACAAGACATTCCTTCGAATTTGCAGGCAGACCCAAAAGCCATTGTTTCAACAGACGATGCCCGGTTCACCGTCCTGACCCCACGCCTGGTCAGAATGGAATGGGCGCCGGGTAAGGGTTTTGATGACCACGCATCTTTTGTTGTCGTAAACCGTAAACTTTCTGTTCCGGATTTTAAACAGAAACAGGAAAACGGATGGCTTACGATCACCACGAGTGAGCTGGAACTGGCATATAAAATAGGTTCAGGAGAATTTACTTCTGAAAATCTTAAAATCAGGTATCTGAAATCTGACTCAGTAAATTGGGTGCCCGGGAAAAAACAAAAGTATAATCTTGGAGGAACTCTCCGTACCCTGGATGGGGCAGACGGAGACTTCAGCAGGTTTACTAACCGCAAACTTCAGCTGGAAGACGGACTTCTGTCAAGAGATGGCTGGTTCTTCCTTAGTGATTCATCCTCTCTGAGATTGGACAACAGTGAATGGCCATGGGTTTTTAAGAAGGACAGAAAAGGTCAGGACTGGTATTTCATGGGTTACGGGAATGACTATAAGTCTGCCCTGTTTGATTTCTCCTTAATCGCAGGTAAAGTACCTATGATCCCCAGATATGCATTCGGATACTGGTGGTCGCGCTACTGGAGTTATTCAGATAACGAACTGAGAACACTTGTGGGATATATGAAACGCATGCAGATCCCGCTCGACGTGCTGGTAGTGGATATGGACTGGCACCGTCAGGGATGGACTGGCTGGTCATGGAACAAAAGCCTATTTCCTGATCCGGCGGCATTCCTTGACTGGACAAATAAATCAAACCTGAAGACTACACTTAACTTACATCCCGCTGACGGGGTTGGCGGTCATGAGGATGATTATATTCCTTTTACCACAGCAATGGGACTCGACACTGCAGGACGTAAAACAGCGCCGTTTCTTGTTTCGGACAAAAAGTACATGACTTCTCTCTTTAATACAATCCTCCGGCCAATGGAGAATAAAGGAGTGGATTTCTGGTGGCTCGACTGGCAACAGTGGCCCAATGATAAAAAGATTACGAATCTGAGCAATACCTGGTGGCTGAACTATGTTTTCTATACGGAAATGCAGAAAAACCGGGATACCAGGCCCATGCTCTATCACCGCTGGGGAGGATTGGGCAACCATCGTTACCAGGTGGGATTTTCAGGAGATACTTTCATATCCTGGAACTCCCTTGAATATCAGCCCTATTTTACGAACACTGCATCAAATGTTCTTTACAGTTACTGGAGCCATGATATAGGTGGACACCAGTTCCGGGGAGGAGAACGGACGATGGATCCTGAACTTTATACGCGCTGGGTGCAGTACGGTGTATTCAGCCCGATATTACGAACCCACTCGACGAAGAACGGGGATATAAAAAAGGAACTGTGGAATTACAGCCAGACATATCTCAACGCACAGGTTGATGCCATCCGACTACGTTACTCTCTCGTGCCCTATATCTATACCATGTCGAGAAACACGTATACGAACGCGATTGCGCTGTGCCGTCCGATGTATTATGACTATCCGGCAAACAACGAAGCTTATTCATTCAGCAGGCAGTATATGTTTGGCGACAATATGCTGATCTCCCCTGTCGGTTCCGCCTCTGAAGAAGGATATTCAAAGGTGAAGGTCTGGTTGCCTGCGGGAAATGACTGGTATGAATGGCATACTGGAACTATGCTAAAAGGAGGCCGTGTTTACGAGCGCGCCTTCAGTATTGACGAATACCCGGTTTACGTTAAAGCCGGATCTGTGATTCCGATGTATAACGACAAGGTTGATAATCTTGACAAGAATCCGGAAAATATTGTACTCGGGATCTATCCTGGCGGCTCAGGCAGCTTCGACCTGTATGAGGACAACGGAAATGACAAAGCGTACGACAAAGAGCACGCAATAACGAGCATTACATCTAAAGTAAACGGGAATGAAACTGTGATCAATATCGCAGGAGCGAAAGGTACTTATAAGGATATGCCATCTAAAAGGCAATATCATCTGAAGCTGTACGGGTCTGAGATCCCACAGAAAGTTGTTGTCAATGGAAAAGATCTCCCACTTAGCCAGAACACATCATCGGAGAACTGGTCTTACAATGGCAAAGATCTTAGCCTGAACATCTTCCTTCCTATGGCCAGCAACAAAAAGACGATGCAGGTAACGGTTGTTTATAACAGGCAGCAAGATCTGAACCTGCACAACGGCTTAGTTGAGAAATTTAAGAGATTATCTGAAATTACCTCTGAGATCAAGAGCCTGGACAATGGTATTTATCTCCCGGAAGTACTTGGCGTGACTGAAGAGACCAACCGCATGCTCGAATATTCGCCGGCAAAATTCAATGACCTGATCAGAAGATTCAATGAAAACTACCCGAAATTACCAGACGTTATCAAGGGTATAAAAAGCATTAGTGCGGAAAATCAGAACAGACTGATTAAGAAACTTCAGTACAATCAGGGCATCTGATTCTTTCCTGATATTTTTATTAAACCAAAGAAGCTGTCTCAAAAGGGCAGCTTCTTTGGTTTAAAGGAAGTTTTTAGAAAAATAATGGTGGGGAACAAAGAAACCAAAGTCATTTAAAAAAGAAGCCGTCTCAACTTTATCTATGAGACGGCTTCTTTTTATAACTGGCAGATTCCGCAACCTACAACACGAAACCTGCACCCCTTGAACTCTTAACTCATCTTAAGCTTTTTCTGAATATCCTGAACGTAAGTCTTGAATTTCTTATCCGTATCAATCAGGTCTTCTACCGTCTGGCAAGCATAAATAACCGTAGAGTGGTCACGACCGCCAAAGAACTGACCGATTGATTTTAAAGAAGTTTTGGTGAGGCTCTTCGCCAGATACATAGAGATCTGCCTTGCCTGAACAATTTCTCTTTTGCGTGTTTTTGATTTCACCATTTCAGCGGGGACTTCAAAATACTCGCATACGAGTTTTTGAATATACTCCATTGAAATTTCACGGGATGTGTTTTTGATAAAGTTTTTCAGCATCGACTTAGCCAGGCCAAGATCAATTTCTTTCTTATTTAATGTTGCCTGTGCAAGCAAAGACACCATCGCTCCTTCAAGCTCTCTTACGTTGTTATCAATATTGTGTGCAACATATTCAATCACTTCGACCGGCAGTTCAATACCGTCTGTATACATCTTCTTTTTAAGGATGGCCATCCGGGTTTCCAGATCAGGTACCTGAAGGTCGGCAGAAAGGCCCCACTTAAACCGGCTTAATAAGCGCTCTTCCAGCCCTGAAAGGTCTTTGGGTGCTTTGTCCGATGTCAGGATGATCTGCTTACCTGACTGGTGAAGATGATTAAATACGTGGAAGAATATATCCTGTGTCTTTTCCTTTCCGGCAAAATTATGCACGTCATCCATGATGATCACATCCATCGCCTGGTAGAAGTTGACAAAGTCATTGATCGTGTTGTTCTTTAAAGAGTCGACGAACTGCTGACAAAACTTTTCGCATGACACATAGATCACCAGCTTATCAGGGTTACTCCTTTTGATCTCGTTCCCGATAGCCTGTGCAAGATGCGTTTTTCCCAAACCCACACCTCCGTAAAGCATCAGAGGATTGAAGGAAGTACCTCCTGGCTTGGCCGCTACCGCATAACCAGCAGAACGTGCCAGACGGTTACAATCGCCTTCTATAAAATTCTCGAAACAATAGTTCGGGTTAAGCTGGGGATCAACATGAAGCTTCTTCAACCCCGGAATAACAAACGGATTTTTAATGTCTTTATTTAAAGATACCGGAACAGGGATTGATTGTTGTTTTGCTTCTGCTCCATTGCCATTTGAAGGCATGTTTGTGGTGTAAGGTTTATTGTTCGAGGACTTCTCTACAACAATATTGTATTCAAGCCGCCCCTCTTCACCAAGTTGCTTTTTTACGGTCTTGCGTAAAAGGCCTACGTAGTGTTCTTCAAGCCACTCGTAAAAGAACAAACTTGGCACCTGTATGGTCAGCACATTTCCCTCCAGTCGCAAAGCTTTAATAGGCTCAAACCATGTCTTAAAACTTTGGGCCGGAATGTTGTCTTTTATGATCTGAAGACAGTGATTCCATACACTTGTACAAGTTCTTTCCATTATATTTTTCACTAATAATTTGATTTCCAACCAGTGCGGAACAGAATATTCGGCGCCTTTTGGAACATCGAATATTCTAAAAAATTTCTGCTTTCTAAACTAAAATTTCAAATAAATTTAACTCACTCAACAGCAACGAAATAAACCTTTTCACCTTCTTTCTTTCTTTTAAGGGCAAAATTCCAGTCGCCAGACGGTCATGGAACGCATGGTAAAACGGAATGTTTTTTTCGAAATTTGAAATATTTTTAACAAGTATTTCTACGGGCTCCGCAAGTGGCTGATACGGTGTCTGATTAGCCGGAATATTCTCCGGAAAAAATCTTTTAAAGATACTTTGGAAACAACCGGAAACCGGACGTGCGCCAGGTATATTCATGCTGTATTGTTATCTGTTAATCTTAGCTTGGATCAGTTAATACGACGGCCGTTTAGAAAAGTTTCTGAACATCCTGCTTAATTATTTCTAATGCTGCGTCGTAGGGATTTTGATCAAGAGAAGCAAGATGAGTGAGCACCGTTTTACTCAAATCAAGGCCCGAAGCGTCTTCAGGAAGGTTCCTGGCTACATTATTAATAAGCGTAATCGTCTCTTCTTTCACTCTTTTTACCACTGACCACGAGGCACCGCTCAGATAGATCTGCTGTGCTATGTTATGCTGAAACTCATTTCTTATTTCGTTGACAAGGATATTCTGGTATTCATGCACTCCTATACCCTGTGAATGCGTCCTCAGAATCAGGCTGGCCGGGTTGATACGCTCAACGAAGAGAACAATGCGCTCGTAAGCCTGCAAACGCAGTGGAAGTGTTGTCTTCATCTCCTCTTTTTTTAATTCAACAAGCTTGAGACCCTGGCTGCGCTCAATAAGCGGTTTGATCGTGAGATAAACAATTAAGAAAACCAGCGAACCAGCAACGGTAAGCTTAATAATATCAAGCAGTAACCCGGTAGACCATTCCATATAATTAATGTTGTTTAAGAGTCAAAACAGTGAGCAGGGTGTAAAAAT
>JBQGEO010000559.1:0-1992 GCA_052039655.1 Pararcticibacter sp. | reverse complement strand
CTTTTTACACGCAAGCTAATGGCTATAATTATTATTGGGATGACACTGCAAAGGCTCCTTTTTTATATCATCCGGCGAAAAAGCTGTTTGTCACTTTTGATAATAATGAGTCTATAAGACTGAAAACCCGTTATATGATTGACAAGGGTCTAAATGGTATTATGTTCTGGCAGATTGCTCATGATAAAACGAAGGAAAGTCTGTTAGGAACAATTAATGACACCATCATGCAGTATTCGGGAAGCGGAGAGCTCTTTAAAGGTGCTTTAAAAGAAACGGGGCCGGAAAAATGACGGGGGTAAACTTGACCGTTGCCGGGTGTGGCGATGCTTTTGGAAGCGGGGGAAGATTAAACACGTGTTTTTATGTAAAAGCCGGCGAACAGGCTTTCCTGATAGATTGCGGAGCAAGTTCAATCGCCGGCCTGAAAAGAAACGGAATAGATATCAATAGTATTGATACAATCCTTATTTCTCATTTTCACGGAGATCATTTTGGGGGACTCCCTTTTCTTCTTCTTGAGTTTGCGGTGTACGGGAGGACGGCTCCGGTTACCATAGTTAGTCCACCCGGTTGCAGGGAGCGGGTTAGCCAGCTTCTGTCTGTGTTATACCCGGGAAGCAGGGTACTGGAGCGATTAGATATTGAGTTTAAAGAATACCTGCCATTTGAAACAATTGAGACTGCTTATCTGAGTGTCCGGGCGTTCCCGGTTGTTCATTCGGAGGAGGCTTTGCCGCATGGCCTTCGTGTCTGTGCGGGTGATAAGATCATCAGTTATTCGGGGGATACTGAATGGACGGATAATCTTATTCCTTTAAGTGCTGATGCTGATTTGTTTATCTGTGAATGTAATTTTTTCGGCCTGCAGGTTAAAGGGCATATGTATTATCAGTTGCTAAAGACTAAGGTCAGCGAATTGTCCTGTAAACAAATTCTGCTGACACATTTTGATAATGAAATGTTGAGTAACATTGGGTTGGTAGAGATGGAGTGTGCTACGGAAGGCCAGACTTACACTTTTTAAATCTTAATATTCTCTTATTATTTCATGGTGAGTGACGGGATGAGTATTGGTTCGCTTATTATGGCGGGACCGATGCTGGAATGTAAGGACGGCCGGAAGAACAACTGTCTTAAGCTATATGAAAGACAAGAGAATGTGAGAAGGACAAATAGCGGGCAGTTGATGGCCGGAAGCCCACAACTTTACTGCACAGCCGTTATGTCGACTTTGGGACTGCCATTAAGATGGAGCTCAATGTGGCTGTCGTGTGCCTTGCTTCCATATTCGCTTATAATCTCAAGGATATCGTAGTCGATAAAGTGGCAGTCGCTTCCGTCTATTGTCAGGATGCTGTATTCGTGAATGAGATCGAGGGTTTTACGGAGGTTCACCTTATTCAGGAAGGTGACATTGCTGTTTAATTTTATGGTATGTACTTCTGTCTGGTGCTGCATGGTCGTGGTAACCCTGTATTCGACTTTGAAGTTATTCTGGACGATGAAATAAATAGAGAGCAGCAGCCCGATAGTGACGCCGATCAGAAGGTCGGTAGCGAGGATCACGAAAATAGTTAATACGAAGGGCAGAAACTGTTTCCATCCAAGGCCCCACATTCTGGTGAAGAGCTTCGGTTTGGCGAGGTTGTACCCGGTGATGAGAAGGATTGCAGCGAGTGACGCGTAAGGGATCATCCGGAGTATGAAGGGAATCAGTAATACTGCAAGCAGCAGAAAGAGTCCGTGTGTGAATGCCGCAAATTTTGTTCGTGCGCCCGCGTCTGCATTGGCAGCGCCTCTTACGACCACGGCCGTCATGGGGATAGCTCCGAGGATCCCGCAGACCATGTTTCCTATGCCCTGGGCAATCAGTTCCCTGTTTACCGGAGTGATCCGGTTGTGTTTATCTAATTTGTCTACTGCTTCTACGCAGAGAAGAGTTTCGAGGGAAGCAAGCAGCCCGATGACTAGGCCGTCCTTCCAGATTTC
>JBQGEO010000558.1:0-2820 GCA_052039655.1 Pararcticibacter sp. | reverse complement strand
GGAAATACAAGGGTGGATTATTTCTATCAGTCTTTTCTCAAAAATTCTCCTGAGAAATTTGTTGATGAGAACATCTTCAGGTATCCCGGTCCGATTCCTTTTTCAAAAGAAACCGGCGTTCTGATGCTTGCTGATTCTGTAGAAGCCGCTTCCAGAAGTTTAAAAGAGCCTGATGCTCAAAGTATCAGCAACCTGGTAGATCGTATTATCGATTATAAATTAGAGCAGGGGCAGTTGAACAACAGTAATATCACCCTCAAAGATATCGCCACTATCCGTACGATATTTAAAAACATGTTAATGAGCATCTACCACGTCAGGATCGATTACGAGATATAAAAACGAAATTTTTTTTTGCAGGATACATTGAATTACTATATTTGCAGTCCCTGAAACAAGGGGGTGAGGTGCCTGAGAGGCCGAAAGGAACAGTTTGCTAAACTGTCGTACGGGTAACCGTACCGAGGGTTCGAATCCCTCCCTCACCGCAAAAAAGGGCTTTACAAATCAACGATTTGTGAAGCCCTTTTTTTATTTAGCCGATAATTTTAACAGGCTGGAGTAGCTCGGGGTTGGCGTTGGTTTAACAAGTTTATAAAGGTGTTGACTTTGGATCAAGCGGAATTCTTGGGGGGAAGGGAATAAAATCGTTTTTTTGTGGATCATTATAACACGAAAAAAGAATAGCCGTGCAAGATCCATATCTACATTTAGCCCGTATCCTCTTACCCAAAGGAATCTTAGAATTTTTTTTGCTTGCTTGTTGTTGGATTAAGGAGTTAGGTCGTATTGCAGGCCTTTGAGGAGGGTGATGCTAAGCTTCCCATTTGCATCAAAACTCACGGTTATCGATACACGTGTATTCGATTCCAAATTTTACATATGGCCGGTGCCTTATAACGAGTCGGCTTTAAATAGCGAACTGGGACAAAATCCGGGATGGTAACCAAGATCACTGCATTGCAAAATGCAGTGATCGCTTATTATAATGAAAAGCTCTTCGCCTGACTTAAAGATGCAGGAAAATAAATTTGTTAAGAATGTTAGATTATCTATGGCTTTACAGTCTCAATGATAGCGCTTGCCTTGTACAGGATAAATGGCTATTTCCGGTAAAGGTGTTACTCCTGTAAGTTTGTGTCATGTAAGGTCGTTTTTCGCTACTGAAAGCCATCTAAAATATTTTTAAAAAAAATATTTGATACTTAAAATAGAGTTTCTATCTTTGCAGTCCCTTCAGGGGAAGTTCTTAAACATAAAGAAACAAGTTCGGGGTGTAGCGTAGCCCGGTATCGCGCCACATTTGGGATGTGGAGGTCGTAGGTTCGAATCCTGCCACCCCGACTTTAAAGGACGAGTCAGATTTATTTCAGGCTCGTCCTTTTTTTATACCTGAATTTAGCCTATTCCTAAAAATAATGCTGCTGAATAAGATTAATATTTCTTATTTGTATCTCCTTTATAGCGGTGGGACTAAGAATACCAATTGCCTATGGGTAAATTGGGCATATTTTACAGACACGCTTTTTGCAACTTATTCAGAAAGAGAATAAACGAAACTAGCTCGCTGCGCCGTAATGAACTCAGGGTCTGAAACCTCACTTTAACGTCTTACTCCCGATGAAATAAAACACAGCAATCCAGATCAGTCCCTTAATCAGGAAGAACAGGAACCCGATTATTCCTACGCGTTTCAACCAAAGCAGAATTTTTTCTTTCATGGCCTTTGCTAAGATACAATCTAAATACCGGATTCTTAAGCTTCAGTAAATATCTAAAAAATCATCTTTCTTAAGTTTTTCCTATGTCGTAGGTTTGCCGCAGGTAAATCAACAACATTCATGGATTTTTTACATACTCTTTTAGGCAGTGATATTGAGGCCGGACTGCTGATAATTCTTAACCTGATTGTTATAGAAAGCCTTCTTTCGGTAGACAATGCCGCTGTACTGGCAACAATGGTCATGGATTTGCCGAAAGAGCAAAGAAGCAAGGCGCTGAGATATGGAATAATAGGGGCGTATGTTTTTCGGGGAATATGCCTGATGCTCGCTGCCTGGCTGGTTAAAATATGGTGGCTGAAGCCTCTGGGCGGCCTGTATCTGCTCTATCTCGCTTTCAATTATTTCAGGAAGAAATTTTCTGCTGATGCGGAGGGAGAAGACGCGGAAGCTGTGGACAAACAGGGAAGCTGGCTTTATCGTTCTACCGTTGGATTGATCGGGAATTTCTGGGCAACCGTAGCACTGGTAGAAATAATGGACCTTGCTTTTTCGATTGATAATGTTTTTGCAGCAGTTGCATTCACAGATCATTTGTTCCTGATCTATACAGGGGTATTCATCGGCATTCTTGCCATGAGGTTTGTCGCGCAGACCTTCGTGAAGCTGATGGAGCGGTTCGCTTTCCTGGAGTCGGTGGCTTTCATCGTTATCGCCGTGTTGGGAATCAAGCTTTCATGTTCTCTGCTGACGCATTTCTGGCCTGATATATCCGTTTCGAAATTTCTCGAAAGCGAACAGTCTGACCTGTTTATTTCTATATTTACCGTTGCAATTTTTATTCTTCCGGTGCTGTCCTCCCTTCTTTTTAATTTTCCGGCTAAGCATCACAACAAGGCAAGAGAAGAAGAAAAGGAAGAACGAATCCCTGAAGAAGAATCTGTAAACTGACCCGGGATGAACCGATATGGCATATTTACCTGTGTATTTCTGCTGAACAATATTCTCTATGCCGGAGCACAGCAATGGCGCAGTAAGCTTTACCCGGAGTTTGCGGAGAAGGCGGAAGCTAATTTCTATTCTGATAAGCTGATCCAGG
>JBQGEO010000557.1:0-6175 GCA_052039655.1 Pararcticibacter sp. | reverse complement strand
TCTGCACCTTGCTATTCATAAAAGTACCGGGTACAATCCAGAACAATCTTCATCCTTCTTCGTAAGCAACGATCAGTGGATAAAAGGGACCGAAATTGCACTCCTGCCAAGTCAAAGAAAAATTGATCGGGGTGTTACATTAATGAAGGGAACGAAGCTCAGTAAGTTCATAGACGATCCCCATCAGAAGTTCTATTATGTTTACAACTTCGACCGGCCATTTGACTTTCATGTCGAACTCGTGAAAATTTTAGATGACGATCCTGGCAAAGAATACCCGGTAATAGTGAAGTCAATAGGAGAAGCTCCCAAGCCAATCGGACCTGTTGTGGGCGCAGCTGTAAACCCCGCAGATGGTTCATCTGACGAAGAAGACTTTCTCAACGATACCGAATATGGCTTTGGAGAAGAGGACACTGAAGACATGGAGACAGTCGATTCTGTAGACGATCTGGAAGGCACAGTCAATGATGAACAGGAAGAAGAGAAGGACGAGTTTATGGATGAGTTCTCTGATAATGAGAATTACGACAATGACGAGTTTAACAATAAAGAGGACTTTTAAATAATTATCACGGCCTTTGGCTACCAGAGGCCGTGTATTCTTCTGTCCTGCCTCCGGAAATTTATAAATGAATTGTGTGGACCTAAAAAAACTGATAGTAATTGCAGGCCCAACAGCAGTGGGCAAAACAGAGCTTGCCATAAAAATAGCAGAACAATTTCAGACAGAAATCCTATCAGCTGATTCCCGCCAGTTTTACCGCGAGATGAGTATTGGCACTGCTAAACCATCGGATGAAGAGCTTGGAAGGGTAAAACATCATTTTGTAAATTCCTTATCTGTAAATCAGGAATATTCAGCAGGAGATTTCGAATCTGAAGCATTGGCGACGCTGGAAGAAATTTTTAAGCTCAAAGAGTTCGCGGTATTGGTTGGAGGTTCCGGATTATTTATCAAAGCTGTAACGGAAGGCTTCGATGACCTTCCAAAAGCAGATACAGGTATAAGAGAACATCTTAATGCAATCTATACTGAGAAAGGAATTGTTCCTTTACAGGAACAGTTAAAAGATCTGGATCCCGATTATTATCAGAAAGCGGATATCAATAACCCCCAAAGGGTGATCAGAGCACTTGAGGTTTGCCTGGGCACCGGGGTGCCATTCTCTTCTTTCCGGGTACAGAATAAGAAAGAAAGACCCTTTAGTATCATAAAAATTGGTCTTAATACTAACCGCGAATTCCTCTACAACCGTATTAACGAACGAGTGGACATGATGATCAGAGCTGGGTTGGTCGAAGAGGTACGGGGTTTGCTGCCACTGAGAAATCTCAACGCATTAAATACAGTAGGATACTCTGAAATATTTGAGTTTCTTGACCACAAGATCACCATGCAGGAGGCCATAGAAGCTATTAAACAAAATACCAGGAGGTTCGCGAAACGACAGCTAACGTGGTTTAGGAAGGATACTGGAATAAAATGGTTTGAGCCTTCGCAGTATCAGGAGATCTTGGCTTACATAACAAACTCAGCCTCTGATTCTGCTACTCTGCATCGCTGCTGAAAACCTGCCTTTAAACTGTAAATCTAAGCCTGCGCCGTCGGTCCTCCAAAGTTCATTGGAAAAGATTGCCCCTCCTCTGGTATCTTGATCCTGCCGTTAACGGTCTCAAACTTCTCAATGTTATCTTCTAGGGCGTTTAGCAACCTCTTGGCATGTTCAGGTGTCAATATGATCCTCGATTTAACTCTCGCCTTAGGAACGCCAGGCATTACCCTGATAAAATCGATCACAAATTCCGTATTGGAATGAGTAATTACAGCAAGGTTCGAATATGTGCCTTCTGCAATGTCTTCTGAAAGTTCTATATTTAACTGATTATCTAAATTTTGCTCTTCCATGCTGTAAAGATAAAAAAGTCCGTAAAAAAACCTCTATTTGAAAAACCTTTACCATTAATACGTATATAAGCGGGAATGTTTCATTCCTGCCGCTTTTTATTTTCCGTCTGGCTTAAGATCTGCTTTGTTTGGGGCAAAAACAGAAAAGGCCTTCCTTTACCAGGAAAGCCTTTTCTGTTTTATAAAAATCAGACAATACTAGTCTTCTTTTGAAGCCATTAACTTGTCGTACTCTTCCTGAGAACCAACAATGATTCTTTCATAACCACGTAAGCCGGTTCCTGACGGAATTAAGTGACCAACAATAACGTTTTCTTTCAAACCTAACAGGTTATCACGCTTACCACTGATCGCCGCTTCATTCAACACCTTTGTAGTTTCCTGGAAGGACGCCGCAGAAATGAATGATTTGGTTCCTAATGACGCACGTGTAATACCTTGAAGTACAGGACTCGAGGTTGCAGCAATAGCATCCCTGGCTTCCACGAGCTTCATATCTCTCCGCTTAAGAATAGAATTCTCTTCTCTTAATTTCCTCACAGAAATGATCTGGCCAGCCTTAACATTAGTAGAATCTCCGGGCTCAGTTACAACTTTTTTGTCGTAGATCTCGTCATTCTCTAACATGAAGTCCCAACGGTCTACTGCATCCTTTTCAAGGAAGCGGGTGTCTCCTGGATCTTCTATCTGAACCTTCTGCATCATCTGGTGAACGATCACCTCGAAATGCTTGTCATTGATCTTCACACCCTGCAGACGATAAACTTCCTGAATACCATTGACCAGATATTCCTGAACCGCCGCAGGTCCCTTGATAGCAAGGATATCCGCCGGAGATATAGAACCATCTGATAAAGGCATACCTGCCTTTATAAAGTCATTGTCCTGCACCAGAATGTGCTTGGAAAGAGGAACCAGGTATTTCTTGATCTGACCGTCTTTAGACTCAATAGCAATTTCACGGTTACCACGCTTTACGCCGCCCAATGTCACAACACCATCGATTTCAGTAACAACTGCGGGATTAGACGGGTTACGGGCCTCAAATAGCTCAGTCACACGAGGAAGACCTCCGGTGATATCCCGGGTCTTACCGGTAGAACGAGGAATCTTGGCGATAACTTCTCCCATCTTTACAACGGTACCTTCATCCACTGCAATGTGTGCACCCACTGGAATGTTGTATCCTTTAATGGTACTGCCGTGGTTATCTGAAATCCGGATCACAGGGTTTTTGGTCTTATCACGTGTATCGATAATAACCTTCTCTCTGTGGCCTGTTTGCTCGTCTGATTCTTCACGGAAAGTTACACCTTCAATAACAGCTTCAAACTCAATCCGTCCTCCGAACTCGGAGATAATTACAGCATTATAAGGATCCCAGCTACAAATTCTGTCACCCTTAGTCACATTAGCTCCTTCTTTCACATACAGATAAGAACCATAAGGAATATTATTAGTCATAATAACCCTTCGTGTTCCAGGCTCAACAATACGGAATTCACCCGAACGGCCGAGAACAACCTCTACCGGACCTTCTTCTGTTTCGTAAGGAACACTTCTTATATTCTCAAATTCAATGATACCATCGAACTTCGCATTAATCTGAGATTCAGCAGCGAGGTTTGATGCGGTACCACCCACGTGGAATGTACGAAGAGTCAGCTGAGTTCCTGGTTCACCAATAGACTGTGCTGCGATCACTCCGACAGCCTCACCGGCCTGTACCCGCTTACCTGTTGCCAGGTTACGTCCGTAACAAAGTGCGCAAACTCCTCTTTTACTTTCGCAGGTTAATACAGAACGGATTTCGATACCTTCAAGAGCCGAATGCTCGATTCTGTGAGCAACTTCTTCATCGATATCCTGATTAGCAGCCACCAGCATTTCTCCCGAGATAGGATCAAATACATCATGAAGTGAAGTACGGCCTAAAATACGTTCGTATAATGGTTCTACGATATCTTCATTATCTTTAAGAGCCGTAGTATAAATTCCTCTCAAAGTACCGCAATCAGGTTCTCCAACGATCATATCCTGCGCAACGTCATGTAAACGACGGGTCAGGTAACCAGCATCCGCTGTCTTAAGAGCCGTATCCGCAAGACCTTTACGTGCACCGTGGGTAGAGATAAAGTACTCAAGTACCGAAAGACCTTCTTTAAAGTTCGAAAGGATCGGGTTTTCAATAATTTCACCACCAGAACCAGACTTCTGAGGCTTCGCCATCAGACCACGCATACCGCATAGCTGACGGATCTGCTCCTTAGAACCACGGGCTCCGGAATCAAGCATCATATAAACTGAATTGAATCCCTGATTGTCAGTGGAAAGGATCTCCATTACATTCGCTGTAAGGCGGTTATTGATACGGGTCCAGATATCGATGATCTGGTTGTAACGCTCGTTGTTGGTAATGAATCCCATATTATAGTTATTCATTACTTCTTCAACTTCCCTTGAAGCCTGTTCGATGAGTTTCACCTTAGCTTCAGGAATGTTAAGATCCTGAAGATTAAATGAAAGGCCTCCGCGGAATGCACTCTGGAACCCAAGCTCTTTTATATCGTCAAGGAACTGAGCAGCACGCGCCATACCGGTGATCTTTACTACTTCACCAATAATGTCTCTTAAAGACTTTTTAGTAAGAAGTTCGTTGATATAACCCACTTCTTCAGGCACCATCTGGTTAAACAGAACACGCCCGACCGTAGTATCGATCAGTTTATTAACGATAGAACCATCTTCTTCCTTCACATTAGTCTTAACCTTTATGAAGGCATGAAGATCAAGCTTCTTTTCATTATATGCGATAATTACTTCCTCTGCAGAATAGAAGATCTGGCCTTCGCCTTTCACTACCCGCTTCTCATCAGTCTTACGGCCCTTTGTAATATAATACAGACCCAATACCATGTCCTGAGAAGGAACGGTAATAGGAGTACCATTTGCAGGGTTCAGAATGTTATGTGAAGCAAGCATCAGGATCTGAGCCTCCAGGATCGCAGCATTACCAAGCGGCACGTGTACCGCCATCTGGTCACCGTCAAAGTCAGCGTTGAACGCCGTACAGACAAGAGGATGCAGCTGGATCGCCTTACCTTCAACAAGCTTAGGCTGGAATGACTGAATACCCAGTCTGTGCAGTGTAGGAGCACGGTTTAACAGTACCGGATGCCCTTTCAATACGTTTTCCAGAATGTCCCATACAATTGGATCTTTTCTGTCAACAATCTTCTTGGCTGATTTTACAGTCTTCACCACACCTCTTTCGATCATCTTGCGGATGATGAATGGTTTGAACAGCTCAGCAGCCATATCTTTCGGCAAACCACACTCATGAAGTTTGAGGCTTGGGCCTACCACGATAACGGAACGGGCAGAGTAGTCAACACGTTTACCCAACAGGTTCTGCCGGAAACGGCCTTGCTTTCCTTTGAGGATATCGGAAAGAGATTTTAAAGCCCTGTTACCTTCAGTTTTCACTGCATTCACCTTACGCGAGTTATCGAACAGCGAGTCAACAGCTTCCTGTAACATTCGCTTTTCGTTACGTAAAATCACCTCAGGAGCCTTAATCTCAATAAGACGCTTAAGACGATTATTACGAATAATCACACGACGATAAAGGTCATTCAGGTCGGACGTAGCAAAACGGCCGCCTTCTAACGGAACCAATGGACGTAGTTCCGGAGGAATAACAGGAACAATCTTAACGATCATCCATTCCGGATGGTTCTCTATATTTGCACGGGCGCTACGGAATGCTTCTACAACCTGCAGACGTTTTAATGCCTCATTCTTACGCTGCTGAGAAGTTTCATTGGCAGCCTGATGGCGCAGATCGTAGGATTGCTGATCAAGATCAAGCCTCTTTAATAATTCCTCAAGAGCCTCAGCTCCCATTTTAGCAACAAACTTCTGAGGGTCTTTATCATCCAGATACTGGTTTTCCTTAGGAAGTGTATCCAGAATATCCAGATATTCTTCTTCTGTAAGGAAATCCATTTTGTTGATTCCGTCCGTCTCTTTAATACCCGGCTGGATGACAACATACCGCTCATAGTAAATGATCAGATCAAGCTTCTTAGTCGGAAGGCCAAGAAGATAACCGATCTTGTTAGGCAATGAACGGAAATACCAGATATGTGCTACTGGCACAACCAGTTCAATGTGGCCCATCCGTTCCCGACGCACTTTTTTCTCCGTTACCTCAACTCCGCATCTGTCGCAAATAATGCCTTTGTAACGGATTCTTTTATATTT
>JBQGEO010000556.1:0-4121 GCA_052039655.1 Pararcticibacter sp. | reverse complement strand
TCCAGTATCCTCGCGGGACTGTCTTTTTTCAACTCACCTATCGCCTTCTTTCTCCATATTATATCTATTCCAAGAGACATAAAGTGATTCAGGAAGTCATATGAGTGAGATATATTATTAAACATATCTGCTACCTGTTCTTTCTTCGTAGCATTGTTATCTTTATATGGAATTATTTCCTTCGGCATAGTGGGCAAAGATAAGAATATCAACCTCACAAGCCCTATACGTTTTTTTGAATCGAATGTTATAGAGAGAGAATAGTTTTTATAGCTGAAAATTTGGCTGTTTAATTTCCATCCGTTAATATTGTACCCACTGCATGAGCAAATATTCTAAACAAACCCGCTTTCTTGTTGCGATCGACTGTATTATTTTTGGCTTTGATGGAGAAAACCTCCGGCTTTTACTGATCCATAGAGGAATGGAGCCTGAAAAGAACAAATGGAGCCTGATGGGCGGTTTTGTTCAGCCGGATGAAAGTACCGACGATGCCGCCGCCCGCATTCTGAAACAATTAACAGGAATGGAAGGCGTCTATATGGAACAGCTGAGAGCGTTCGGCGACCCTAAACGCGATCCTATAGAGAGAGTGATCAGTCTCGGTTATTCAGCCCTGGTTGACATACATAAGTATAAAGAACAGCTCAGTGACGAATTTCAGCCCGAGTGGTTTCTTCTCAAAGACATGCCTGATCTGATTTTTGATCACCAGGAAATGGTACAGGCAGCTCTCAAAAACCTGCGGTATAAAGCCGCCCTCCATCCTATCCTCTTTGAGTTACTTCCCGAAAAATTCACATTGCCCCAATTGCAGTCCCTCTATACAGGAGTGTACGACGCTGAATTCGACAAGCGTAATTTCAGCAGGAAAGTACTTTCGACCGGATTATTGATCCGCCAGAAAGAGAAAGACAAAGAAAATTCTAAAAAGGGAGCATTTTATTACATTCTCGACAAATCAAAGTATAAGGACAAGTTTCAGTCCTTTTTAAACTTCGTCCCCAATCCCGACAATTTTCTTTTTTAAAAAGTCATTGCATTTTACAAAGAATTTCTATTTTTGGATCAAATAAGTGTTATTTGGACACGAAATACCAGTTATGATCTCAGACAGCTTTGTTATAGGAGTAGACTACGGAACAGATTCTGTACGCTCAGTAATTGTAAACGCCGGCACAGGAGAAGAGGTTGCCGCATCAGTATTTTATTATCCACGTTGGAAAGAGGGAAAGTATTGCGATCCTGGAAAAAATCAGTTCAGACAGCACCCGCTTGATTATGTTGAAGGACTTGAACAGACTATTAAAAATTGTCTTCAGCAAGCCGGAAAACAGGTAGCTGCAAAGATCCGGGCGATTTCTGTCGACACAACAGGCTCCACCCCTGTAGCCGTTGATAAGAATGGTACTCCTCTGGCGCTGTTGCCGGAATTCAGTGAAAATCCAAACGCCATGTTTGTACTTTGGAAAGACCACACTTCCGTAAAAGAAGCTGCTGAAATTAACGCACACTCAAAGAACTTCGACACGAACTACCTCCAGTTTGTAGGAGGCATATATTCATCTGAATGGTTCTGGGCGAAGCTTCTGCACACATTCAGGGCCGACGAAAAAGTCCGCAATGCCTGCCAGTCATGGGTAGAACACTGCGACTGGATCCCATTCCTGCTGACAGGAGGTCAGGATGTCACTCAGATCAAACGTGGGGTATGTTCTGCCGGTCATAAGTCTTTATGGTCAGAAGAATATAATGGCTTTCCGCCCGATGAATTTTTCGCAAGCCTCGATCCGCTGCTGAAAGACTTCACTTCAAAATTACCTTCAGATACTTACACTGCTGCTGAAGCTGCCGGAACCATCAGTAAAGAATGGGCAGAGCGCCTCGGCATCCCGGCTGACGTAGTGATAGGCATTGGTGCCTTCGACGCACATATGGGTGCTGTAGGCGGGCAAATTGAGCCCTATTACCTGAGCAAGGTGATGGGAACATCTACCTGCGACATGCTTGTAGCCCCTTCAGATGAGGTAAAAGGAACTTTGGTGAACGGCATCTGCGGACAGGTAAATGGCTCCATTATCCCCGGAATGATTGGAATGGAAGCAGGTCAGTCGGCCTTTGGTGATGCCTACGCCTGGTTTAAAAACATCCTGCTTTGGCCTGTAAAAAATATGCTCGGCCACACAACTGTTGTGGATTCAGAAACAGCATCCGAGCTGATAGCCGACATTGAAAAAAGAATCATGCCTGAACTGGACCGCCGTGCCGGAGAGCTTGAACCCGAAGAACACGGAGAACTGGCCATTGAATGGCTCAACGGCAGACGCACTCCTGATGCTAATCAGATGCTGAAGGGAGCTTTCCTGGGCCTTGACCTTGGAACCGATGCCATTAAAATGTACAGATCTCTTGTTGAAGCTACCTGCTTTGGCGCAAAGAAAATTGTCGACCGCTTTAACGAACAGGGCGTCCCCGTTAAGGGCCTGATCGGACTTGGAGGCGTCGCAAAGAAATCTCCTTTCATCATGCAAATGATGGCCGATGTGATGAACATGCCTATCAGGATCCATAAATCAGAACAGACCTGCGCCATCGGGGCGGCTATGTTTGCCGCCACAGCTGCCGGTCTTTATCCTAAGGTAGAAGATGCGATGAACGCAATGGGTCAGGGCTTTGACAAAGAGTACTTCCCCGATCCTTCACGTACTGAAATTTATGCAAAACGTTACCAACGTTATTCTGAAGCAGGCGCATTGGTAGAAAACATTTTTGTTGAACATTAATCCAGCACCGGCGGCTAAGGATTTAATTAAAACCTCTAACCGCCGGCATATAACACAATGAATTACGAAGATATCAGACAATCAGCATACGACGCCAATATGCAGCTCCCCAAACTGGGACTGGTGCTGTTTACCTTTGGCAATGTAAGCGCTGCAGACAGGTCAAAGGGAGTATTTGCTATTAAGCCCAGCGGTGTTCCCTATGAAAACCTGACACCGGAAAACATGGTGATCGTGGATTTTGACGGCAAAATAGTGGAAGGCACATTACGTCCTTCTTCCGACACGAACACCCATGCCGTGCTTTACAAACAATGGGAAAAGATCGGCGGAATCGTGCACACGCACTCAACCTATGCAACCGCATGGGCCCAGAGCCAGCGCGATATTCCAATCTTCGGTACTACGCACGCCGACCACTTAACTGCCGACGTTCCCTGTGCCCCGCCCATGGATGATGCTATGATTGAAGGCGACTACGAATATCAGACCGGCTTCCAGATCATGGACTGCTTTAAAGAGAAAGGACTCAGCTATGAAGAGGTCGAAATGATTCTCGTTGGGAACCATGCTCCCTTCACCTGGGCAAAGACAGCAGAAAAGGCCGTTTACAACAGTGCTGTACTTGAAGCAGTTGCGCAGATGGCACTTCTGACAGAGCAGATCAACCCTAAGGCGCCCAAGCTCAAAGACTCTCTAATCAGGAAGCATTTCGAGCGCAAACACGGCCCTAACTCCTACTATGGCCAATCATAACATATAACTATAATACTATTTAACTAAGAACTAATATCTAATTACTCAAATCTAAAAACTAATAATATGTTAGATCTAAAAAAATTCGAAGTCTGGTTTGTTACAGGCAGCCAGCATTTATACGGAGAAGAAACCCTCAGACAGGTTGCAGAACATTCTCAGGAAATCGCGTCTTTCCTTAACGGAGCAGAAAACATTCCGGTCCGCGTAGTTTTTAAGCCAACTGTTAAAAGCACAGAAGAGATCACCACCATCTGTCAGCAGGCTAACGTTGCTGAAAATTGTATTGGAGTGATCGCATGGATGCACACCTTCTCCCCTGCTAAAATGTGGATCAACGGGCTGAAAGTTCTTCAAAAACCCATCCTCCACTTACACACCCAGTTCAACCGTGACATTCCATGGAGCACGATCGATATGGATTTCATGAACCTTAACCAGAGTGCTCATGGCGACCGTGAATTCGGATTCATCATGTCGAGACTGCGCATTGAACGGAAAGTAGTTGTCGGCCACTGGAAAGACACAGGTGTCCTGGAAGAGATCAACGCATGGACCCGCGCTGCTGCGGGCTGGTATGAC
>JBQGEO010000555.1:0-3168 GCA_052039655.1 Pararcticibacter sp. | reverse complement strand
GCTGCTCAGGGAAGAGCTGACAAACTGCGAACGGTCTATCCAGACACTGGCCCCGGTTGCATCTGTCGTGAGTACCTTATTATTACCAGCCCCCGAACCTGCTTTTACCGCTGTTACCGCCAGGTCAGCCAGCTTACTGGTCGTCACCTTTCCATTGACAATGCTTACAAGGCCAGTCCGGTCAAGCGTGATATCCCCGGATAATGTGACGGCAGCTGCAGTACCTGTTGCATCCCCTACCAGTATCTTGCCGTCAGCCAGATTGGTATAGGCAAAAGTTACCCAGGTGACGTTATTACGAACGTAAAATTTCCCTGTGGTCAGGTCGTAAACGATCATTCCCTCTACTGCATTAACGATGGCTGGGTTTGCTGCATCCAGCAGATTTGCTACACGCGGAATCAGAATAGCTTTGTCATTGCCGGTGACCTGCAGGGCTACAGAATGGTTATTTACAGCTGTTGCTGTACCGATAACTGCCCCCTGGGCATTTAGTACGCTCACACTGTCGATCCGGTGCGTGTTCATGTTCAAATCCCGGGTCGCCTTGTGTGAGCCAAGGTTGTCCCCGTATTTTTGCTGTGCTAACAGAACGTTACTACAAAAGAGCATGGCGGCGGCAATACCGCACTTATAAAATTTAATTGAATTCTTCACTCGTGGGTAAATATTGTTGCTGCTGCCTGTTTACGGGTTCAATCAACTGGGGTTACGAAAAAAATGCGTTTTAAGCCCACTGAGCATATTTTTAAGAAATTTCGTAATTGAAAACCATCTGTCATTATCCCTAATCAACTAATTTGATGCAGGTTGCAATCTGTCGCATTTCGCCCTTCAGATGTCGCTATTACACTCACTGATTCCAAAGCTTAACGGTATTTTTGCAAAGCTCAGCTTGCGAAGACAGCAAAGCATTCATCTGCCTTCTCTACAGCATGAGCAAACATACATGATTGACAAAACCAATGGAAGAAAGGAAGACAGGCACCCCTGCCGTACACGTACCGGCTCTTAGCAAACCGTCCCTATGGCAGGAACTTAAAAATGCGATCATCGGAATTGAAGCTGACTATACCACCATACATCTAAAGCGTGCCATCTTTCTGCTGGCAGTTCCGATGATACTTGAACTGGTAATGGAGTCGGCCTTTGCCGTAGTTGACATCTATTTTGTCGGAAAACTGGGCGCTTCGGCTGTAGCCACAGTGGGACTGACCGAGACCTACCTGTTTCTTTTGTATTCGATTGCAATGGGCCTCTCAACAGCAGTGATGGCCATTGTCTCCAGGCGTATAGGAGAAAAGAAACCGGAGGCTGCGGCAGTAGCGGCGGTTCAGGCGATTTTCCTGGCGTTCTTTGCGTCGGTACCTTTTGCCGTGGCTGGTATCTTTTTCAGCAAAGAACTCCTCGCTTTTATGGGGGCCGACCAGTGGGTCATTGAAAACGGATACCGGTATACCCAATGGATGCTGGGAAGTAATATCGTCATTGTACTTCTGTTTATGATCAACGCAGTTTTCCGTGGAGCCGGTGACCCCGCGGTATCCATGCGTATACTCTGGATCTCTAACGGGATCAATATATTGTTGTGCCCCGTGCTGATCATGGGCTGGGGACCTGTTCCTGCACTGGGGATTGAAGGTGCAGCTATCGCCACCACTATCGGCCGCGGAACAGGCGTGCTGGTACAGTTCTGGCTGCTGTTCAGGGGCGGAAAGCATATCCGCGTCAGCCGCAGGCAGATCCGCTGGGACGGTTCAGTGTTTACAGGCATCCTGCGCACAGGCCTGGGTGGTATGGGACAGATGATCATCGCGATGACTTCCTGGATATTCCTGATGCGCATATTGGCTGAAGTTGGAAGCACGGCGGTAGCCGGGGCGACCATCGCCATGCGTATCATGATGTTCACCATGATGCCTGCATGGGGAATGGCCAACGCTGCAGCAACTCTGGTGGGTCAGAACCTCGGCGCCGGCAACCCTGACCGGGCAGAATCGGCTGTCTGGAAAACAGGCTTTTACAATATGATTTTTTTACTGGGAGTTTCACTGGTGTATTTTTTCTTTAACGAAAATCTCATGCAGATATTTACCAAAGAAAAACAGGTGATCGCTGTCGGTGCCGAATGGCTTCGTATACTCTCCTTCTCTTATTTTGTGTATGGTTGGTGGATGGTCACTACGTCGGCATTTAACGGCTCCGGTGACACGAAAACTCCCACCCTGATTAACCTGGTATTTTTCTGGCTCATACAGATTCCACTTTCTTACTTCCTGGCCATCCATCAGGATATGGAGGAACTGGGAGTATTCTGGGGGGTGTTTTTCTCGGAAACGTCCGTAGGGATATTTACGTTGCTGCTGTTCAGAAGAGGCAGGTGGAAAGAGACCCGGGTATAGAATGCCATCCCCACTTCCTGCATCAGATAAAATTAAGAATGACGTAAAATTCAAGGCTTGCCATCGCTAACCATAAAAAAGTTCCCTGCAGGAAAGGTCTGATTCCAACGGAAAGAAAAGTACGCCTCGAAAGCCCGGAACCGATCAGAAACAGGGTAAGGGTGAGACCCATTTTCGCAATCTGTACAAGGTAAGGGTATACAATATCCAGCGACCGGATATATGTATTCGCCGCCATGGCTAAAATAAACAATAGAATAAAATACGGGATCTTCACTTTTTGAGAAGAGGTCTTAAAAAAATAGTTGGAAAGAAGCGCAACCGGTATTATCCAAAGTGCCCGGGCCAGCTTAACACTGGTAGCTATCTCAAGTGCCTGAACTCCGTATTTTGAAGCCGCCCCAACCACGGAACTGGTGTCGTGGATAGCAATGGCACACCATAAGCCGAACTGAGTTTGAGACAGGTGAAAATAATGGCCAATGGCAGGAAAAACAAGAAGGGCGATAGAATTAAGCGTAAAAACGCATCCCAGTGCAACAGAAATATCTTTTTCTCTTGCTTTGATAACTGGAGAAATAGCAGCAATGGCGCTTCCCCCGCATATTGCTGTACCGTTTGAAATCAGATAAGAAGTCTTCTTTCCTACTTTGAAAAATTTCCCGGCCAGGTATCCGATAATCAGTGTAACTGTAATCGAGCCGATAGTAAACAGCAAGCCCTCTCCACCGGCTTTTATGGCATGGTGAATATTCATACCAAACCC
>JBQGEO010000554.1:0-4313 GCA_052039655.1 Pararcticibacter sp. | reverse complement strand
TAGGTGAGGTCCTGGATGATATCGTTCGCCTTTTCGGGAGCATACTCTTCTTTTGTATCGTAGCGGCTATCCATTCCGATTGAATAGGGAACTTTAAGAGAAGCCATGACATCTCCAAGCTCTGTCGCATCAATAATAAGATCAGCCTCGACCGATAGCTTCCTCTTTCCTTTTTGTACGGTATTCAGCCATTTATTTCCCCGGCGTTCTGATTTTAGCCAGGTGGTATTGAACCAGATGGTCAGGTTATTGTTAACAGCAAGTTGTTTCAGAATCTTATTCCCGACAGAGGGCTCGAATAAGGAATTGCTTACCCAACCGGTTTCCACCTTATCAGGTCCTCCGTAATAATCATAGAGCTTTTGCCGGAACTCACTCCATAAGCCTGAAGGCATATTATGATTTCCGTCGATTGCAGAAACTCCCGCTGAGGTAAGCATTCCGCCCAGCCACTCCGTCTCTTCCACTACGAGAGTCTTCACTCCCATTCTGGAAGCCTGAATAGCAGCGGTCGTTCCGCTTGCCCCGCCTCCGATGACCACCAACTGGAATTTTGCTGGCTGAGCATATAAAGTGGAAGCCAGCAGGGCACTTAAAAGGATAAAGATCAATGGGAATCCCGAGGAGTATTTCATATGTCTAAAATATAAAAAATTCCCTATTATTAATAATGTTATTAATTTTTTTTAAAAACTATTCTACAACTGTTATATCTAATTCTTTAACTACGGATTGTTGTCCCTTATTGGTGACATTAGTTGCCACAAAGCTCACCTTATACGTGCCAGGCGAAGAAAATACCTGCGAATAAGAAGGCTTCATATCATCGACGTATTGCTTAACGGGCGTACCGGTATCAGGATTTGTGCGGTTGGGATACAAAGCTTTTGTGATTGCCCAGTCTTCGGTATATACGAGGCTGCTGTTTGGCGAAAAATAAATCATGCTGGCATTGTTAAACGTCCAGCTGTTATTGGGATTTGCAAAATCCACAGCAGTCCAGCCCGCACCTATCCGGTCGGTCACAATATTTGACAGGCCGTTTGGAAAGGTATTCGTCACATTGAATTTGTATATCCGCCATAATCTCTGGGTAGTAGTGGTTGCACCGGCGGGGGCGGCTTCTCCGACATATCTGAAAGCAAGATACAAAGGTTTGCCGGAAACATACAGATCCGTAATCTCAGCGTCTCCCGAAGGCGTTTCAGTGGCACCGCCAAAAACAAGCCGGTCGCTGATATTGGTCCAGGTAGCTTCCTTTACGTGAGCAGTATCATATATTCCCTTAAAATCGGACGATACCATCAAGCGCAGGTTGTTGGCCTGGGAACCATACAATACCTGGGTGGCCATGTTGACCTTAAGGACTGTATTTTCAAATTCAACACGGTCCTTAAACTTATACTCTTTTCCGCTCTCGCCTGAATAAAAAGTGATCGTATTGGCAGATCCGCTAAACAGGAAATTTACCTGCTCGTTTACTTTATATTCCTGCTTTTCCAGCCTTACGTCAAAATCGGGCATAGCAACCTCGTCTTTCCTGCAAGAGACTGCGGAAAACGAAATCGCCGTTATCATAAAATAAAAAAATCTTTTCATACTCCTGTTTTAAATCTTACCAGCCTTTATTTTGGGTCATATCCCTGTTTAGCGACAACTCTCTTGACGGGATGGCAAAAAGAGTATCCCGCCGGGTGAGATTATTGGCTGATCTGGCAGCCAGTTTCCAGTATTCAGGTGCGGAAGAATTGATCACACTTGCCGTACCTTTCATCACTTCATAATAAATGTCCCATCTGACCAGATCAAACCGGCGAAGACCTTCAAATCCAAGTTCCAGTGATCTTTCTTGCTGTAATGCACTTCTGAAGTCGACGATGTCCAGGCCGGGCTGCAGGTCGGCGAGAGCTTTAAGAGCCTGTTTTTTTGTTGCATCAGTCTCAGCCAGGACACCATAAGCCCTTTCGCGAACAGCGTTGATTGCATCGTAAGCCGCCTGGGTAGGTCCGTTGATCTCGTTTTCAGCTTCAGCAAACATTAACAACACATCTGAATATCGCAAAAGAGGGAAGTTAATGGTGGTACTGCTGGTATATTTTGGTGTAGCCGTCTCATATTCTCTTCTCCACTTCGCGTTGCAGCGGTTATATATAATGCTGGCGTTTGATGTTCCGGCATAAGGTATCTTGCTGCCGTCTGTACCATAGTAATAATCATTAATTGTCCAGTCGCGCCTCAGGTCACCGGCCGCGAAGGCGTCGTAATAAGACTTCATTACCTTAACAGCACCATAGCTGTATCCAACTGCCTCGTTACTAGTTCCAATTCCGGTAATGGAGCCTAAAGACCCCTCTTCGTATTGTCCGCTGGAAGTCTTTACAAATTCAACTTCCCAAATACTTTCTTTCGTGTCATATCTGTCCTGACACATATTAATGAAGACTTGCTTAAAGTCTTTATTAAGTTCATGCTGGCCTGAGTTGATCACTTTGAGGGCCCACTTTCTGGCTTCTTCGTAACGTGAACGATCGCGAAGAGGTGCTCCGGCCATTTTGAGATTAACTCTTGCAAGAACTCCCCAGATGGCAGACTTCGTAACTCTTCCGCTATGAGAATATGCGCTGACAGGCTTTACCCTTTTTTCGGCTTCTGTCATATCTGAAATGATCTGATTGTATATAGCAGACAACGAAGATTTTGGAAAATTACTCTGCCCTACATCGTCTGTCGGCTGAAGTCTCAAGGGTACTTCGCCGAAGTTGGAAGTCAGGATGAAGTAATAATATCCTCTCAGGAACAAGGCCTCTCCCCGGGCTACTTCGCGGCTTTCGGAGTTCATTTGGGCACTGTCGATCCTGCTTAACAGCAAATTCGCACGGTCTATCCCCTGGTAAAGGGTAAACCATGTATTGGTGAGTTTTACCTCAGCGGGATCATAATTATAGAGGGAAAGATCGGTCACGGTAGCAGAAAGAGAGTTAAACCCTTCATCACTCATATCCATTTCAAAATACAGATATCGTCCGTAGGTCGCGCTTTTACCGAGGCGGTCATAGATGCCTGTCAAATACGCGTATACTTCATCCTCATTCCTGAAATAATCTTTTGGCAGGACGGTGTCCTGAGGTTTGGTATCCAGGAAATTATTACATGCTGCAGTAAAGAAGCTCACAAACAGCAGAAAGTATAAAATCGGTTTCATCATCTTCATGTTCAGATTAAAAAGTAGCATTTAAACCAAAAGTCAGCGTCTTTGCCCTCGGGTACGCGGAATAGTCAAATCCGGGTGTAAGAGCTGATCTCCTTACGGAAACCTCGGGATCATAACCGGAGTAATTCGTCCATGTATATAAATTCTGGGCAGAGGTGTACATCCTCAATGTTCCAATTCCCAGGCGCCTGGACAAGTTCTTTGGCAGCGTGTATCCGAGTGCTACTGTTTTAAGCCGGAGATAGGAACCATCTTCAATTATACGGGTAGAATAAGCTTTCATCGTTATGCCCTTGGCTGCCGGTATATCGCTATCAGGATTTTCAGGGGACCAGCGGTTAGCATAGGAAGCAAACTGATTCGTATTGTATTTATAACCTGACTCCAGCATCTGGCGGTTCGCATTGATGATATCATTCCCGTAAGACCATTGGAAGAACACGTTCAGGTCGAAGCCTTTATAGGTAAAGTTGTTGTTGAACCCGCCTGTATGAACAGGATATGGCTGAGCAATGATTGTACGGTCCGCGTCGTTAATGAGCAGGTCTCCGTTAATGTCTTTATATTTTATATCCCCGGGATTGATATTTTCCCTGGCTTCTCCGTTTGCCGGGAGATTTCGCTTAAGGGTATATTTACCAAGGCCATCCTGATCAAAATCATCAAAGGAGTACACACCATCAAAGATGTATCCGTAAACCTGCGCAATCGGGCTGCCAACCTGAGCAATATAAGGGTAGATGTTTACCCAGTCATCCCCCCATCTCATGGAAGTCAGCATATAAGACTGATTATCGGCCAAAGCAACCACTTTATTCCGGTTAAAGGAGATATTAAGCTCCGAAGACCAGCGGAACTTCTTGTCAACCGGTACAAAGCCCAATGTTAGTTCGAGCCCTTCATTTCTCACTTTACCGATATTCATCATCTGTCTTTCATATCCTGTACTAAGAGCCTGGTCTGCATTCAGCAGAAGATCGTATGTATTCTTCCTGTACACATCAGCTGCCAGGGTTAACCGTTCGTTAAAGAAGCCAAGATCAATACCCAGGTCTATCTGCTCTGTACTCTCCCATTTCAGATTTGAATTTCCCAGGACAGA
>JBQGEO010000553.1:0-2382 GCA_052039655.1 Pararcticibacter sp. | reverse complement strand
ATTTAAGCCGGCCTGTATTGCGAGGGCCGGCTGCGGAATAACACAAATACAATATATCCCCTGTTATAACGAAACCGGCGATAAAAAAAGAGCCTCTTTTTAAGCAGAAAAAAGCCTCAGTATTTGCAGAATACTGAGGCTTTTTTCTTAAACTAGTTTCGCTGTTCGAAAGGAGGTTTTCCAATCCTGGGGCAGCCCAGCGTTTTATCTGCTGAATACCATTAGCCCTCCGGTATTTCCCTCTTTAAGCACAACTCCCGCTAAGTCTCCTAAGCATAGACCCTACAACTCCCATCTCAGACCCTTCTGCTTAAAACTTATAACTTAAAACTTACTACTTAAAACTTACTACTTAAAACTTACCAGCTTAAACCTTTTCCTTTTGCAGCATTGCCGGAAGTGTTTTAAGTATAATTTTCATGTCAAGCCAGAAGGAGTAATTGCTGGCATAGAAGTTATCGAGCCTTTTACGCTCTCTCTCAGACATTTCCTCTTTTCCACGCCGGCTGATCTGCCATAGTCCGGTTAGCCCGGCAGGTCCGAGAAAACGTGTAGTCCATTCGTTTGACGTAAGCATCTCTGCTTCATAGAGCGGCAAAGGACGGTTTCCGACCATTGACATATCTCCAACCAATACATTAAAAAGCTGAGGAAGTTCGTCTACGCTGGTCTTGCGGATAATACGTCCGATCCGGGTCACACGCGGATCGTCCTTAATCTTCATAAATACAGACTTACCGGTTTCCGTATCAGAATATTGATTGCGGATACTAAGGTCCTGAATTTCCTTGTCGGCATTCATTTTCATGGAGCGGAACTTATAAAAGTCGAAAATCTTATACCCGGTTCCAACCCGTTTACTTTTATAGATCACAGGTCCTTTTGACTCGAGACGAATAAGAACAGCTACTATGATAAACAGTGGCGATAATATAAGGAGCGCCAGACCTGAAAAGAATATATCGAACAACCGTTTATAAAGCGGCATTTGATATCCAACATCGACGCTCGCAGCGAGTTCGGACAGGCGCGGCCTGATCAATTTAAATTTAACAAGAAAGGCCAGTCGTTCACACAAGTCTTCAACAGGGAAGGGGTAAGTGTAAAAATCATGCACCTTTAGTGACATAGCCTCTGAGCGCCAGTTTTTATTAGTGAAAGCCGAGAGGACAACGATGATGATACCATGAAGAAGTGTGTTTTTCTTGATCTTCCTGACGAGCTCGATCCAATTGCCCTGAGAGTCTGCTTCAATAAGCAGAATATCGGGCAATGTAAGAAGGGACTGGTCGTTTAGATACCGTTCGATAGACTGGATATTGAGTCCCGTGGCTTCGAGATCAAACCGCGCAGCCAGATCAGGGAAAACCATATCACGCAGTTCTGTCCCTGCATATACCACTTTTGCACGCACCCCCGTCTGGTGTGAAAGATTAACGCCTGAGGTCAAAATCATTTAGCTTTAACAAAATTACTGTTTTTCTGATTTAGAAAGCAATGTCCCTATCATTGTTTTCAGAGTGGTGGGGTTAAAAGGTTTCTGAAGGTGGCCTTCTAACCTGAACTGCATCTTGTTTACCTTTTCTTCGAGATTGTCTACGCCCGACAGGAGGATCACAGGGGTATCCCTGTAGTATCCGCTGATCTTTAGATTTCTGACGAAAGAACTGCCATCAAAATAGGGCATTTGCAAGTCGGAAATAACCAGGTCAGGGTCGTTACCCTGTTCAAGCCAATCGATAGCCTCAACCCCGCTGTTCTTGATTGTTAAATCGTAATCTTTCGACAAAACAAAATTTAAAAGCTTCAGAATGCTTATTTCGTCGTCTACTATTAATATCCGTTTTTTCATTCTGAACTACTTAACTGACAGCATTAAACATGAGAGCACCCGTTTATTAGCATCATTCCGAATTATGATGCCGATCACCTTACTAAGATAGGTGTTTAAGTTGATACAAGCAAAAATTATACCTGTTAACAGAAACAATATTTTATTGATAAAATCTCGTTTTGACAAGCCATTATTAAAAAACTATTAAGAAAAAGGTTGATTCTGTAAAAATTATTTTTTTATGTCACCATCAGCACTATATTTGTTTGAGGCGCTTTGGGTATTTTTGAAAACACTTATAGTCGTTGCAAAAAAATTACAATTCAAACCTGAAAATAAGTTCCGCAATATGTAGATTTAATTAATTTTGCGTTCCAACATCCAAATTATATGTCAGAAAAAGCTTCTATAATCCTTGATGGCAAGACTTATGAATACCCGGTTATACAGGGTACAGAAAATGAAAAAGCAATAGATATATCTAAGCTCCGCGACCAGACAGGTTATATTACACTTGATACCGGTTTTAAAAATACCGGTGCTACTAC
>JBQGEO010000552.1:0-1591 GCA_052039655.1 Pararcticibacter sp. | reverse complement strand
GTAACGCCTGCTGTTATATTTAACACCTGCCATGCAGAAGGCATAAGAAGGTTGGATGGAGGAACAACCTCATCCAGTAAAGAATCCACGTCGAAGTAAACCACTGTCCTGCCTTTTGCCGGATCGACAGCAAACTGAGATGGATTAGCCAGCTTCAGCCCGATTGCGGCCTTTTTGCCCGAATACTGATTAAGCTGAGCAATCTTGATCCTGGGCAGAGCATTGCCGGTTATGACGTTTCCAAGTTTGGAAAGCGATACCTTCGGCTCAAGGGTATAATCATTGGCGGTCAGAGCCACGGTATTTGCAGGAAGTTTACCCGACTGCATTAAATCGGTAACGGCGCTGTTGTCTGACTGTACATCCACGGTAAATGCGCCCAGGTTGGCAGATCCTTCACGTTCTATCGCTACAGGGAGATCTACAGTACCTGCCGTGCGGTTGACCGTATATCCCGCTGAGAGCAGATTGATCTTCCCGTTGTTCGATGCAGACGAAGGGAAGCCCACAAGCCCCGCAACAGAACTGACGTTGAAGTAAAGGACCACTTTATTCATACTTTCATTAATGGAATAACGGGATGTGCCGGCTATCTTCAACCCTACGGCCACATTTCTGCCTGCATATTGTCCGAGGCTCTCAATTTTAACCTTCAGCACTGCATTCCCTTTCATCATATCATGCTCTACCATGAGAGTATCTTTTGGTGCAAGGGTGAAAGCACTGGCATCCAGTACGACAGTATTTGCTGGCAGATCTCCCGATTGAATCAGAGGGGAAACAGCACTGTTGTCAACTGCTATATCAACCGTGAAGGGTTCTGAACCCGCCTGGCCGCCGCGAAAAACCGGTACCGGAAAATTGGCTGTTCTGGCAGCAACATCTATTTCCATTTTTGTATCCTGGATACCATTGATAACGCCCTTGTCTTCCCCGTTAAGGAAATAAACTTTGAACGGCTCATTTCCTGTTGCCTCAACGCCTTCTATCGTTTCCTGCTTGCAGGCTGAACTGATCATCAGCAGAACGGCAAACAGTATTGATATGGAATATCTCTGAGTTTTCATGTCTGTATTCATTTTATCGTACTACTTATGTTACCACCCGGCATTTTGTGTCCATCCGGTCTTGTTGATTTCTGCCTGAGGGATCGGGTACCAGTTCATCTTTTCTTCAAAGACCCTGTCTTCCAGTTTTTTTACTGTGTAAGTGAAAGTCACCGTGCTTCCGGAAGTACTCTTTGTGATATCAATCCGGTTAAGCGGGGCTTTAAAGTAGGTGGTTCCTTTGTTCCAGCGGCGTACGTCCCAGAAGCGGTGGTTTTCGAAGCTCAGTTCGACGTTCCTCTCTCTTTCGATTGCAGCCTGGTTAAGCTGGGCGGCTGTCAGGGGCGGAACGCCGGCTCTTGTTCTTACCATGTTAATGGCCTGTAAAGCGGTCATCCCAAAATTTCCCGGGTCTGACTGAGCCCCGTAGGCATTAAACATGGCTTCGGCGTAATTTAACAGAACTTCGCCATACCGGAAGTAAATCCAGTTATGATCGGAAGTAGTGTTGGTTACCAGGTTCAGCGCAGAATTGCTCCATTTTG
>JBQGEO010000551.1:0-2020 GCA_052039655.1 Pararcticibacter sp. | reverse complement strand
CCATGCGGTACACCATGTTTCCGGCAGAGCCCCTTAAATTTCCGAATTTGTCTCGTATTGCCAATGTTTTAAAGCTTAGTTAAATAACGATTGTATAAAGAAAACGTATTGCATGGCAGAATGGTTATGGAAAATTATAACATTTTTGTGTCCTTGCTTCTAAAGCTCGTTTACTCCAGAACACATTGTTTGCACCATAAGTGCACCATGAGTGCACCTTTTTGTAGTTAAAGGTGCACTCATGGTGCACTTATGGTGCATTTGGTGTACAATCGGCTGAAAGAAATTATAAAGCATGGTTGATGCAAGAAAAGCTTTATGAGAGTGTTGTCCTTAACATGATGTAAATCTGTCAGGAAGATAGACACCAGCGCGTGGGTTTAAATGCGTTGATAATGTATTTTGTTTTGAAAGGAAAATTAAAACAGTATTGGAGTGAAAGTTAAGAGTTAAACGATTGATATACTGTTGATTAGATTAGGATTAGTATGATGGATTGAAATGCTCTTTCGCGCTTCCCTGGACTGTATTTATTTTTGTCCTATAATTAATATTATGTTAAATAGAAAAATGGTTATCTCTTTGCTCCCTCTTGTGTTGTGTATTCCTTTTCATAAATATACGATAGCAAGCTGCCGGATTATTTAGTAGCAGGTAGTGCTTTCCGTTATGAGTATCATTTTGCCGGTCATTTTTGATCATACCATCTAAGTAATATTAAGGCTTTCAGACTAAGTTACCTTCAAACCATTTCTACTGGCAAGCGTTTTAATGGAAACATCTGCAAATTGAAAAACTATGAGCTACCAGGAAAATTATATAAAGCAATTGCATACGTTGCTTAGATTAGTGTCCGACAGCGTTGAAGGCTATAAAAGTGCTGCGGACCACGTGAGCAGCACAGAGTACAAAGATCTGTTTAACAATATATCAAGGCAGCGTGAAGGTATTGCAGCTGAGTTTCGTGAGCTGATTTCCGGTTACGGTGGGAATGCTGAAATTGAAAGCCCCGACTTAATGGCTTCCCTTCACCGTTCATGGATGGGGATAAAAACCGCCATGACCAAGAAAGATGATCAGGCTGTTATGGAGAGCTGCCGGAATGGTGATCAGGCTCTGCTGGATGCGTTTGACGATATATTGCAGGGCGACCTTCTGAATAATGCTGATCTGAAGACCTTTATTATGGATCAGAGGCTGAAGGTGAACGAGGTGTTCCTGGATCTGGACGATCGTTATTTCAAGCTGTTTAAGAAAGATCCTTCTATTTAAAATTTACTGCTATGAGGTCTATCTGGAAAGGTTCTATTGGTTTTGGTCTGGTTAACATTCCAATCAAACTGTATTCGGCTGTTCAGAACAGCTCTCTTGGAATGGATATGCTTGACAGCCGTGATCATTCGAGGATACGATATCAACGGATCAACGAAAAAACGCGCAAAGAGGTGCCCTATGATAAAATTGTTAAGGGCTACCCTATCAACGATGGCTATGTTGTTCTGGAGGATAAGGACTTTGAAGATGCAAGCCCGGCGAAAAGTAAGATCATTGAAATAGAGAATTTTGTGGACATTGATGAAGTGAATCCGATGTTCTATGAAACCTCCTACTATTCGGAACCTGAAACACAGGGACGGAAGGCCTATGCCCTGCTGATGAAAGCTTTACAAAAATCAAAAAAAGCGGGACTCGCACGTTTTGTGCTGAGGAGCACGGAGAATCTTTGCGTCATTCATCCGGTGGAGAATGTGATTGTGGTGACTAAGATCAGGTTCGCTGAGGAGATCCGTTCGTCTGAGGATATCCTCTCTCCTTCCGATATCAATGTCAGCAAAAAGGAACTTGATATGGGGCTGGCCCTCATCAGCCAGTATAGCAGTAAGTTTGAGATAAATAAGTTTAAGGACGAATACAGCCATGAACTGATGAAGATCATTCAGGCGAAGGCTAAAGGAAAGCGTCCGACGATCAAAAAGCTCAAACCTCAGAAAGCCGCCGGGGATGATCTCTATGAACAGTT
>JBQGEO010000550.1:0-2089 GCA_052039655.1 Pararcticibacter sp. | reverse complement strand
ATGGCATAGGCTACATGTGTATCCAGTATGTTGATATCGCCTAGTTTAGGATGAAGCTCCAGTAGCCGGTTGTCTGAGGCGTACCATATTGATTCCCTTTTTTTGTCGTAGTACAGGTGCTTTACAGGGTTATAGATATTTGTTCCGTTGAAAGTTTTATGAGTGATGCCGTTCCGGCCAATGACATCAAGGTTTCCCGACCTCAGTCCCAGTACAAGCTGTTCGCCGGCCTTTATTACTTTTGTTATCGCATTACTGCTGAGGCCGTCTCTATTCGTAAGATGATGAGTCCTGGCCGTATAGAATGGGAGCATGTATACTCCGCTTCCAATTGTTCCCACCCAGATATTTCCTTCTTTATCCTTTGTAAGATGCGTGATGTTTTCGCCCTTCAGATGTCTCTCAGGCGATTGATCCAGGCGTTTGTATATGGAAATACCTTCGCCCATTGTACCAATCCACAGTGACTGGCGATCTGTGAGCAGAATGCTGCCTGCAGAAGAAGGGGTGAGGCCTTTTAACCGTGATTTAAGCCGGAAACTGTTGCCTTGATACTCTACCAGCCCTTCCGGGGATAAAAAAAGCGTTGATTGCTTCTCCTTGTCAAAAAAGAATGATTTGGGGGAAACGGGCAGATATTGGGAGGTGACGGGCGAGTAGGTATTGCCTTTAAACAGAAAAGCAAACAACTTGTTAAGTACCAGGATGTTCTGATTTCCCGAATGAAATGCACGGCAGTTAGAAAATGAATATTTATCCGACGAATAGAAATTCACATTGTTGGATCTGTCTATTCTCAGCAGCCTGTTCTGATTAGTACCAAACCATAAATTATGGTCGTTATCTTCGTAAAAAGAGATGAAACTGCCGGGAGAAACCGCCTTCTTCAGGAGACTGTTATTGGACGGATTGAAAAAGCGGTTATTGTGAAAGTAACAGAGCCGCCCGTTAAGGGTCAGAAACCAGATCCTTCCCTGCGAATCTTCCTCGATCTGAAGGACTTCATTGTCTGAAAGCCCATTGTCCATCGTGAACAGTTCAAATTTATGTCCGTCAAATCTGTTAACCCCGCTTTCAGTCGCAAACCAGACGAATCCTTTTGAGTCCTGGAATATGTAATAGACTGTCGAGTTGGCAAGCCCATCTTTTACAGTGTAGTTACGAAAATTAAGGGTTTCGGCATGAGCGGTGGCATAACCGGTTAGCATTGCGAATAACAGAACAATACAGAGGTATTTCGGTGTTCGCTGTTTCCCTGGATTTTTAACGGGTGTCATGCTGTATCCTGACTTTGTGTAGTTTGCCTAGCTCTTAAAATACGATTTTGCTCTTTCCTGAAACTCGTTAGACCTTCTTCTCGACACAGGAAGGATTGTATCGTTGTTTAAAATAACCTGAAGCCCGTTTTTGTGTGAATAAGCTTTTACATATCTGAAATTTATGATCACCGATTTATGTATCCTCAGGAAATTACGGGCTGTAAGCATTTCTTCGAATTCTTTCAGGGGTTTGGATATGACGATATTCTCATTGTTGCTCAGATGAAATATAGAGTAATTGCTGTCTGCTTCAATATAAACAATGTCACTAGTATCCACAACATCAAAGCCATTTGTATGGGAAAGGGTAATTTTGTTCTCGTCTTCAAAACCCGGTTCCGCAGGTTGGCTTTCCGATCTCAATTTTACCCAGTCCTGAGCCTTTTTTACTGCTTGTTGCAGTTCTTCAATATCAGTCGGTTTGAGCAGGTAATCAACAGCGCTTGCTTTTAGGGCTTTAAGTGCGTATTGGTCGTATGCAGTGGTGAAAATCACCATTATACCTCTTTCCTGGAGATCCGGGAGCAGTTCGAAACCGCTCTCCTTTGGCATTGCGATATCAAGAAAGGTGAGATCAAAATGAGTTTCTCTGATCAGCTCTCTCGCTTCAGCAACTGATTTTGCAATCCCTTCAACCCTCACTTCAGGACAGTGTTCCTGAATCAGGTAGTACAGGGATTTTCTGCTGTATTCTTCGTCGTCGACAATAAGGGCATTCAGGAGCATATGGTAATTTTGGTGAAAGTAATAAAATATCCGGAGATATTATA
>JBQGEO010000549.1:0-3497 GCA_052039655.1 Pararcticibacter sp. | reverse complement strand
AACAAAGCTGTTCCTACAGCGCCTGCTGCACCTGCAACTATTCCTGGGCTTAAGGATACTACGAAGAAATAGATACCATAAAGGGGTTGCCTGGTCGAAGATCAGGTTAGCACCAAAAGCGAATATCATAAACAAAGAGAGCTGCCCGCAAGGCGGCTCTCTTTGTTTATGAGGCTTACTTATCTTAAACTGACAATCACTGACAGGATGACACCGGAGTATTAAGTTAAAGTAAAATGACTTGTGTGCGAAGTGAAATTTTGACAATTCGGAATACAAAAGAAGCAGAAATATTGTTTGGCACAGAATCTGACACAATGGGAAACAAAACTAATATTCATAATCACTATGGCATTAAATATCAAACCTATCGCAGATAGAGTGGTAGTCGAAGCTGCTCCTGCAGAAGAGAAAACAGCATCAGGTATCTATATCCCTGACACAGCTAAAGAAAAACCTCAGAGAGGAACTGTAGTTGCCGTTGGAGATGGCAAAAAGGATGAGCCTTTAACTGTTAAAGTAGGTGATGAGGTTTTATATGGCAAATATGCCGGTACTGAGATTACCTATGAAGGTAAAGAGTATTTAATCATGCGTGAGTCTGATATCTACGCAGTATTGTAAAAACGGAAATAGGCGATTTGATGCATGAGAGGTCTGAACCGCTCATAATCGGGATCGATTATTAAAAGGAACTATTAAAAAGCGAGGTTAGGTCATCAGGCATCAATAAACTTAAGTCCGATAACCAATGTCTCACAATCAAAAAAACAACAATGGCAAAACAAGTTAAATACAACGTTGAAGCGCGTGACGCCCTGAAAAGAGGCGTAGATACCTTAGCAAATGCGGTTAAGGTTACTTTAGGACCTAAGGGTCGTAATGTGATTATCGATAAGAAGTTTGGTTCTCCTGCAATCACCAAAGACGGTGTAACAGTAGCAAAAGAGATCGAACTGAAGGACAGCCTTGAAAACATGGGTGCCCAGATGGTGAAGGAAGTAGCTTCAAAGACTGCTGATATTGCAGGTGACGGAACTACAACTGCAACTGTTCTTGCACAGGCTATCGTAGCTGCTGGTATTAAGAACGTAGCTGCTGGTGCCAATCCAATGGACTTAAAACGTGGTATTGATAAAGCAGTTGCTGCAGTTGTAGCTAACCTGAAACAACAGTCAAAAACAGTTGGTGAAGACAACAACAAAATCAAGCAGGTTGCTTCTATTTCAGCTAACAATGACGAAGTGATTGGTTCTCTGATCGCTGAAGCAATGGGCAAAGTGGGTAAAGATGGTGTGATCACCGTAGAAGAAGCCAAGGGTACAGAAACAGAAGTGAAGACTGTAGAAGGTATGCAGTTTGATCGTGGTTACCTTTCTCCTTACTTCGTTACCAACGCAGATAAGATGGAAGCAGAACTGGATAACCCTTATATCCTGATCTACGACAAGAAGATCAGCAGCATGAAGGAATTGCTTCCCGTACTTGAAAAACAAGTTCAAACTGGCAAGCCTCTTTTAATCATCTCTGAAGACCTCGACGGAGAAGCTCTGGCAACTTTAGTTGTGAACAAGATCCGTGGTTCCCTGAAAGTAGCTGCAGTTAAGGCACCTGGTTTCGGTGACCGTCGTAAAGCGATGCTGGAAGATATCGCTATTTTAACTGGTGGTACTGTTATCTCGGAAGAAAGAGGTTATAAGCTTGAGAATGCTGACCTTTCTTACCTTGGCCAGGCAGAAAAAGTAGTAGTTGACAAGGATAACACTACTGTTATCAACGGCGCTGGTAACTCAGAAGATATCAAGGCTCGTGTTAACCAGATCAAAGCTCAGATCGAAACTACAACTTCAGATTACGACCGTGAGAAATTACAGGAACGCCTTGCTAAATTAGCGGGTGGTGTGGCTGTACTTTACGTAGGTGCCGCTACTGAAGTTGAGATGAAGGAGAAGAAAGACCGCGTAGACGACGCTTTACATGCAACACGTGCAGCTGTTGAAGAAGGTATCGTTGCTGGTGGTGGTGTGGCATTTATCCGCGCTATCGAAGGTCTTGACGGCCTGAAAGGTGACAACGATGACGAGACTACCGGTATCGCAATCGTTAAACGTGCGATCGAAGAGCCTCTTCGCCAGATCTGCGAAAACGCAGGCATCGAAGGTTCTATCGTGGTTCAGAAAGTAAAAGAAGGAACTGCTGACTTCGGTTACAATGCCCGTACTGATGTTTATGAAAACTTAATCGGTGCTGGTGTGATCGATCCTACTAAGGTATCACGTGTGGCTTTAGAAAATGCAGCTTCTATCGCAGCCATGTTGCTGACTACTGAGTGTGTACTTGCTGATGATCCGGAAGATGAAAAAGCCGGAGCAGGCGTACCTCCAATGGGCGGTGGCATGGGCGGAATGATGTAATTCCCCTCCCTTAACGGGAAAGAAATAAAAAAAGAAAACCCGGGGCTGAGCCCCGGGTTTTCTTTTTTTATAAGACCGGCTGCTTAAAAGGCCAGGTATGGTGCTTTTTATTCTTCACGGCATTCAAGGTATATAATCACACAAATTTTATAAGTTTGACAGCATGGAACTGGAAAAATTTTACGACAAAGCATATGATTGGATCCTGTCAAACGGACCAAGAATGATATTAGCGATCATCGTTCTGCTGATCGGGTTCACCCTGATCAAAATGGTTAAAAGAGCCATTATGCGGAGCATGGCAAAACGAAATTTCGACCCGTCATTGCAGCCTTTTCTTCTGAGCATACTGGTTATCTCGCTGCAGGTAATGCTGATACTGGCGGTGATGCAGATCCTCGACGTACAACTGACGATACTGACCACAGTGATCGGAGCGTTCGGTGTAGCTGCAGGTCTCGCATTATCCGGCACACTACAAAACTTCGCAAGCGGTGTACTGATCCTCGTACTTAAGCCATTTAAAGCTGGTGATAATATTATCGCACAGGGGCAGGAAGGTACTGTATCGTCTATTCAGATATTCTACACCGTTGTAACGACGTTCGAGAATAAAACGGTTATTATTCCCAACAGCAAGCTTTCCAATGAAATCATCATTAATGTCAGCAGGCAGGGAAAGAGAAGAATGGACATAGAGCTGAAGTTCAGCTACTCTTATGATATTCAGCAAGTAAAGACAGTGCTGACAGAATCGGCACGAAGTGCGAAAAACATCATGAATAACCCGGCTCCGCGGATTGGGGTATCTGTACTGGAAGCAGATGGATATAAAATGATGATCAACGTGTGGGTGAATGCTCATGGTTTCATTGACGCGAAACTTGCATTTCAGGAAAAGCTCATTAATGATATTAAGAACGCCGGGATAAAATTACCGGGGATGTAATATTCCCGGGGGCTTCGCCCCCGGATATACTATCTTATGATGGCTTTATTCGTGATTTAGATCCCTGAGGAGAAACCGCTCGAATACCGCCGCCTTCTCAGGAGTTCCTTTAGATATAAGAGCTGCACGTACCG
>JBQGEO010000548.1:0-3543 GCA_052039655.1 Pararcticibacter sp. | reverse complement strand
ATTGGAAGAAGAACTGAAGTTTCTGAAAGCCTATGTGTTTCTGCTGGAACACCGGGCAGGTAGCGGGATAGCGTTTGAGATTGATGTCCAACCCTCACACATGAACCTGCAGCTGCCTCCGCTTACCTTACAACTGCTGATTGAGAATGCCATGAAGCATAATAAACTATTGAAGTCAAACCCTTTGAGAATAAAGATCAGGAGCGGAAACAATATGGAACTAACTATTTCCAATTCGCTTATTCCCCTGGACAAACCAGGGCTTTCTTCTGGTCTGGGTCTTAAGAACATTGTTCAGAGGTATGGTTTGCTTTGCGACAGAACACCGGTTATTGAAACAAATGAAAACGAATTTACAGTAACAATTCCATTGCTGAAAGGATGATAAGAGACATATTGATCATAGAAGATGAAAAGCCGAATGCTGCCCGGTTGAGCAGGCTGATAACAGCTGTCAGGCCAAAGACTATTATCCCGGCAATTCTGGAAAGTGTAGCCGACAGCGTGCAATGGCTGAATTCCCATTCCTGCCCCGATCTGATCATGATGGATGTGAGGCTGGCAGACGGGAATAGCTTTGAGATACTGGAACAGGTGAGAGTTACCTGTCCGATTATTTTTACTACTGCCTATGATGAGTATGCAGTGAGAGCCTTTAAGTTCAACAGTGTTGACTATCTGTTAAAGCCAATCGAGCAGGACGAACTGGCCAATGCTATCAGCATGGCCGAAGAAAGGCAACAGGGCGAATCTAACATCGCTATAGAGAAGCTGCTGGACCACTTCAAGAAAAAGGAATATCGCAACCGTTTTTTATTGCCTTTTCGCGACGGATTTAAAACGGTGAGCGTTTCCGACATAGAATACATATGTTCTGAATTAAAGGTAACAAGAGCCCGGCTTAGGAACGGAGGAGAAGAGGTGCTGGCACAAACACTGGAGGAATTGGAAGAGCAACTTGATCCAAGATCTTTTTTCCGTGTCAACAGGCAATTTATCGTGCATATCGATGCGATAAGACACGTGCATAATTACTTCAACGGCAAGCTGAAACTTGAGTTGAAGAAGAATCCTGAAATGGAGATCATAGTAAGCCGCGAAAAGGCTGCATCACTTAAAGAATGGATGGACTTCTAACCTCAGCCGCGGGACCTGTTCATTCACGCTGGTCTAGATATGCTCATTCCCAGGACCCGGGAAGCCATCAGCAAGCGAAACCGCGAGAGTTTTAATTTTTAACAGATGCTTTGGCCTATGGGCGGATCAAAGAAAAATCTAACAACTTATTGAGGAAAGACAATATCCGTAATCTGAAACCCGGCATTCTCTACCTTCTTTTTCAGGGCACCGGACTTATTAAAAATGAAAACAGTGCTATTAGGATTCTCGCCCAAAAATATCCCCGGAGTGTCCGAAATATACAGGTCACCGTTACGGGAGTCAATTTTCCAACTGGTGGCGAAAGTGATTTCATGAGCCCCCATATCCACAAACACTTCCGGAGTTTTGCTGATCGTATTAAAGCGGCAGATCCTGGCCGTACTGGTTTCCTGCCAGTAAATATACTCGTCAGTTCCCCCTGAAGTCAATACTCCGTTTGCAGGAAGTTTGAATTCAGTGCTCAATTCTACGGAATCCACCCCTTTATAATTTTGATCCAGCCGGATAAATTTAGCCTTATTGGTTCTGCTCCCCTGAACACCAACCCAATAGGACGCTCCAGCTGTTTTAACTACTCCGGATACATTTTCTTTATAAGCGTTCAATATGCTTAGTTTACCGCCCTCAACCTTTACAAGTTTTTTTGCAACTGCTGTTACAAGAGAATTTCTGATCTTACTGATTGGAATAAGAGGAATATCTTTACTTCCTTCAAGAACAGTAGAAGAGATTGTCCGGTTAACGAGGTCAACGGTATACAGGCCTGTTTTTCGAACATCGCTTACATACCCTGTCTTGCCATCGGTAGTGGCAAAGAATGTGACATTTCTGGCTCCCGACTGGCTGATAACATAATTCAATTTCAAGGATTGCGCATCAACCACTGTCAGATAATTCGGCCCCGTATCAGAAGTGATATAATATTTTCCGTCAAAAAGGTAAAGATTATTTGCACCGGAAGAAAGTGAAGCGCCGGTATTTGTCCTGGCGAAAACATCCATATGCAGCTTGCCATTTTCATCAAGATGCGATAACTGAGCATTTCCTAAACCCGTTGCATCGGTATAACTTAAGAACAGGACGCCATCTCCGTACTGGCCGATCACTCTTATCTTGTAAGTCAATGAAGTCTTTCCCGCTCTGTTCTCAGCCGAGAGCTCTACGGTATATTCTCCGGGAGCACTCGTCTTAAAAATGTATTGGGCCTCCTGAGATACGTTCTCGCCGTTTACGAGCCATTTATATTGTGATACATCTCCTGAAATATGCGGAGACAGGGCCAGCCCGCTGTCGGCTTTAATGATCATAAGGCTATCAGCCTCATGTTGATAATCCAGTTTAGCAATTTCGGTTTGGTCTTTTTTGCACGATGCCGCGATACACAGTACGCAGAACATCAGAATTATAAAATGTTTGATCTTCATATTCACAGTTAAAGTCAAGACAAACGGGGAGAAAGAATAAAATGAAGATACCGGAGTACTCATTATCATCGCAGCTTCAATCCCGAAAGCTATGAATTGCTAAATGCTTGATGGCAGGTCTTCTGACTTACTCCCCTTGGTACAAGTCTTCCCGTTATGAAAACAGTGACTACAGAATAGTACCTTGGTTCTGGAGATTACAGCTGCGGGACAGTCCCGGAATTTCACCGGATTCCCTTTTAATCCGGCGTGTGAGTGCGGGAACCAAAAAGTGGTACAAAGGTAGACAAAAATGGTTAAGTGGCATAGGTTCTGCCCCCCCCTCAAACAGCAGAGGAGGATATGGAGGAACCATGGTAAAGTGAAGATCACCGTAATACCATAGAGTTATTAAATTGGCAAAAAGTTATCGGCCGCAAGATCAAATCGTTGCTTACTGGCTCTGAAGTATTAGGCGACCTGCATGAGCCGTTTACTCAAACAGGATAAACATATTTTCAAAATTCAGCGTCATGGAATTGAATTGCCCGATCACATCCTGACCTATATTTCCGTAGATTCCATAACTTTTGTCAGGATCATCAGTAAGCAAGCTTATCCCCGCTAAAGAAACACGTTGACCTGCAATGTGGAATGTGGGGTTAATTTTATAACCGGCAAACCTCTGTCCACCGCCAGCCCCTCCAAAACTTACGGTGTCAGCTTGATATTGTTTGATTATAGTTTCACGGTTACTAAGAAAATAAGGACGGTATAAAATCGTTTTATCAGCTCCCGTGTCAAATGTAAACGGATTACCGTCAACAAAAATGAGCGGTATTCCGGAAATTACTTTCATGAACTTTTATTTGCTTTTTCTTTTGTATGAGCCAGTCTTTTACTATTTGTTATTCTTTACATTTTCCGCTGCTAAAGCAGGTAGTCTGCTATTACCGGTCTGTCTTATGAAGTTGAACTT
>JBQGEO010000547.1:0-2195 GCA_052039655.1 Pararcticibacter sp. | reverse complement strand
AGCAAGTGGAACTTGCTCAAAAGTCCTTGCAGCAGGCAGAAGAGAATCTGCGTCTCAACCAGGACAGGTTCGATGCGGGAACAGTTTTGGGAAAAGATGTACTGGAAGCTCAGGTGCTCTGGCAGCAAGCCTATTCGAATTTGATTGATGCAAAAGCAGGATACCGCATCAATGAAGCCCGGTACAAGAAGGCAATTGGCGATTATTAACTTAATAGAATATTTATGAGCTGGTTCGTTAGCAAAAGCACGATTGTGGCTGTATTTAAAACAAACATCGGCAACAACAATGAGGCTGAAGCCGTTCTGTCAAACCTGAGACAGATATTTCCGGACTCGAAGGTCAGCATTGATCTGAATGATTGCGACAAGGTACTTCGCTTTGAAATACCCTTCACGGGTATCGGGCAGGTCATGTCCGTTGTTAAAAAGAGTGGATTTAATTGCGAAGTATTATAAAGGAACGTTTGCGATAGTTCCGTCAGCCGGAATTCTGATGGAGTATCAGGACTCCGGCTGACCTCCGCCGGCATCTTCTATTTTGGTCTCCCTGCTCCGCCTGTCGCTTAAATACTTCCGTACCGGTATGTCATATATAACCATTACCAGGTAAGCCATGCCAACCAGCAGTACAAGTCCTGCTATAATAATGAGCGTAAGTTGTAACGTGCCTGGCTGATGACTTGTATAATAGTTGCCGAACATCCATAACACAGCATAGTGTGTCATGTACAGTGGATACGAAATCTTACCTGAAAATACACAAAGTTTTCTTAAACCGGGTGTCAATGTTGCTCCCGCTGCTAATGCTATCAGGAGGGGGAAGTAGAATAGCACCACAAGAGGCTCGGTCACCCAATTCCACTCTGTGAAGGGCATAACGAAGGCAAGGAACAGCATTATGGCTAAGCCGGTAAAGCCCAGCCTGTTTTTGATGATCCAGTTAGAACGGTAAACAAGCAGACCTGCTAAAAACGAATATGCTATCCGGGCGCTTCCATCCCAAAAGGTTGGCCCGCTCCAGCCCCCCAGTAAATTGCCTGAACGGTAACATACCAGGCAAATAGCCACTGCCGCGAGTATGGTTAACAGGCGCAGGTAGCCGCGGCTGATCTTATAAAGTACAAACGCGTACGCGATATTGGCAACGTATTCCCAAAACAACGACCATGATGGTGCATTGAAACTAAAGAGATTAAACCCCCGGTCTTCTATTATCGGGAGAGGAATAAGCACTATGGAGCACAGAAATGTCAGGAGGATCTTACCGGCACTGTATAATTCAGGATTCCCGCCGAAAGGGTCGAACAAGAATGCCAGAAGCCCTAATACAGATCCGGCTATGATCAGGGGATGAAGCCTGATGATCCGCGATTTAAAAAACTCAAGGACGCCCATTCTGGCAATGCGGTCGTCGTAGGCGTATCCAATCACAAAACCGGAAAGACAGAAAAAGAAATCGACAGCTAAAAAACCGTGTGCGATAAAGTTGGTGGTAAAATCGGTATAGGCCCATTCCATAAAATGAAATGTGACAACTGCGAGGGCTGCAACACCCCTTAGCCCGTCGAGGATTTCGAAATGTGCTTTTGTTCTGAGAATAGGCGAAGTCGTTTTATCCATGTTCATTGGGTATCTGTCCTGTTGAAAATTCTATAGTAAGAGCCTTCACAAGGTGACAGCCCCAAGATATTTAAATTTGACATCCTGACCAAACTTCTGGACAGGATGAATTGTCCTGAATCAATATTTGCGGATGCCGGTAAAAAAGCGCCGGATGTTTACAGCCAATGACAAATGTCCTATGGATTTGGACAAATCTGCTATTCTTGTTCCTGCTTATCACCTATTGTTGTATAAACAAATCAGAGCCGGACAGGCCAGGTAAACCATGATATCTAAACAGCTTCAAATGTCAAACTTTATGCAGGATGGGCAATAATTATGGCAACAACCTGAGGATTGTATTGTACTTACGTACCGACAGACGAAAATATAATGTAACCAGCAATTATAAACACTTTAAAGATTTACAATGAACATGATACGCGAAATTAATTTGTTAGCGATAAGCTTTCTGATTTGCGGAGGCCCGGGTTTACGGGGACATTTTGCTGCTTCTGGAAGCAATTTGGATGGTAAAGTCAAAAGTGACACCGCCCGCAGCCTCGAAGGATACTTTACACCCGCTGCATC
>JBQGEO010000546.1:0-2345 GCA_052039655.1 Pararcticibacter sp. | reverse complement strand
GTCATTGCTCCATCACCAATCACGGCAACATGCTGGCGGTCTTTTTCACCTTTAAAATGAGAAGCAACAGCCATACCAAGTGCAGCAGAAATAGAAGTAGACGAATGCCCCACACCAAATGTATCATATTCGCTCTCCGCGCGTTTAGGAAAGCCACTAATACCTTTATATATACGGTTCGTGTGAAATACAGTACGGCGTCCTGTTAATATTTTATGGCCGTAAGCCTGATGGCCTACATCCCACACCAGTTGGTCGTAAGGGGTATTGAGTACATAATGTAAAGCCACAGAGAGCTCGACAACTCCGAGACTGGCACCGAAATGACCTCCATTAACAGAAACAACGTCAATAATATACTGACGCAACTCTTTGCAAACCCTTTCGAGTTCAGCCTCACTAAGTTTCTTTAGATCAGAGGGATAGTTAATACTCTCTAATAGGTCTCCCGCCTTTACTTCCATACTGTAACAGCGTAAATTTTTAAAAGCACAAAGTAAGTTAATATTATTTAGAAAATGAAAAAAGTCCCTGCGCCCGGGAGAACTACAATGTTGTTAAAGAAAAGTTTATATGATTTCCTGAAAGCAGAATCCCCGATCGGTTTTTTTAGATGAAATTAAATCTTTATTTTTGAACCACTTGTGAGACAACAGGATTCTTTTGACATTAGATTACCACAATTTGAAGGTCCGTTTGACCTTCTGCTGTTCTTCATTGAGCGCGACGAGCTTGATATCCACCAAATTCCCATTGCAAGAATTACTGATGACTTTCTGGCCTACATTCAGCAGATGAATGCCTTGAATATTGAATTGGCGAGCGAGTTCATCTTTGTGGCCGCAACACTCATGCGGATCAAGGCTAAAATGCTGCTTCCCCGCCCCGAGCAGGATGAGAACGGAAATGAAGTGGATCTAAAAAGGGATCTGGTACAGAAGCTGATCGAATATAAAAAATTCAAAGAGGTATCTGCCGGGTTACGCAACCTGGAAGATCAGCGCTTCATGAGAGAAAAACGCGGCAATATTGCGGCAGACCTGGAATATATCGCCGAAAGCTCGGAACCAGGGGAAGAGCTTTCAACCCTTGGATTGTACAGGCTAATGCTCGTTTACGAAAGGGCACTATCCAGATACAAACAAAGGAGTGTAGAGGTAACCCATACAGTGGTGCAATACCCTTATACAATAGAACAGCAAAAAAGGATCATTTCAGATATGCTGCAAATTAATAAGAAGCTCGACTTCTCGGAAATTGTCAGAAACTCTGAAAACAGAGTTCATTTTGTATATAACTTCCTGGCCGTCCTTGAAATGCTTCAGCAGCAATTGATATCCATACAAACAGGTTTGGGCTTCAATAACTTTTGGGTGGCAGAAAAACCGGTAGAAGCTTTTGAATAATTGATTAATAATAATTACTAATGAACAGAGACAACGTTGTTTTTAAACTCATCGAACAGGAGCAGGAACGCCAGGAAAGTGGCATTGAACTGATTGCTTCAGAAAACTTTGTTAGCAAACAGGTAATGGAAGCGGCCGGATCTGTTCTGACCAATAAATATGCGGAAGGCCTTCCCGGTAAACGCTATTATGGCGGATGCGAAATTGTAGATGAAGTTGAAACGATCGCCATACAACGCGCAAAGGAATTATTTGGTGCTGAATGGGCAAATGTACAGCCCCATGCAGGCGCCCAGGCTAACTCGGCGGTATTTCTGGCTTTACTGAAACCTGGAGATAAAATCCTGGGGTTCGACCTCTCGCACGGAGGTCATTTAACCCATGGCTCTTCAGTAAATTCTTCAGGCAAGCTATATCAGCCTTTTTTCTATGGAGTGGAGAAGGAAACCGGCCGCATAGATTACAAGAAACTGGAAGAAGTTGCTTTAACTGAAAAACCGAAACTGATCATATGCGGCGCATCTGCCTATTCAAGAGAGTGGGATTATAAGTTTATAAGAGAAGTGGCAGACAAGGTTGGAGCACTTGTACTGGCAGACATTTCACATCCTGCCGGACTTATTGCAAAAGGCCTTCTTGACAATCCCCTTCCATACTGTCATGTGGTAACTACTACCACCCATAAGACATTACGCGGCCCCAGAGGCGGCATGATTATGCTCGGCAAAGATTTCGAAAATCCTTTCGGACTCAAAACCCCAAAGGGAGAAACAAGGATGATGTCGTCATTGCTTGATATGGCAGTATTCCCCGGCTCTCAGGGTGGCCCATTGGAACATATTATAGCTGCAAAGGCCATTGCTTTCGGAGAAGCACTCAGCGACGAATATCTTGAATATGCCACACAGGTTAAGAAAAATGCTGCTGCCATGGCAAAAG
>JBQGEO010000545.1:0-1725 GCA_052039655.1 Pararcticibacter sp. | reverse complement strand
AATCCAGGCCTCCCTGTTGAAACTGTTCTGTACTTTTCTCTTTTCCAGGTTGGCTTCTTCATAAGTAGTGTAAGAACCTAAGCTGATCTTGAATCTGGGCTTCCTCGTATCTTCATAAATAGAAGCCCGTATGCCCTTGTTTTTCATTACTTTAATATAGTCTTCAGCTTCCGAGCGTAAGCCAAATGAGGCTCCTATCACTTCGAACTTAGGAAGCTTCTCAGTGGGAGGAGCAGGAGCAGTGGTAGTTACAGCTGGTTTCGGACGGGGAACAGAATCTGTCCGTGTTGTCACTCCTGCTGTTGCGGGAGGTGCAGCGTTTCCGGGTTTGTTCTGCAATGTATCCTGTTGTACCGGTAGAGCTATAACTTTTGCAGGCTGTTTGTTCACCTGGAGCGGTCTGTCTGTCTTTAGATCGAATAATTCCGGGTAAAATACGTATGCCAGTCCCGCTGTGCCGATGATTAAAATGAGGATTACCAGGATCGCCTGCCCGAGGCTATTGGATCTGGCAGGTCTTTCCGCTTCAGCAAACTCTTCGGGAGAAGGCGAAACGGGGATTGCCAGGCTCTCCTGTATCTTCCTGGCCGGCGGAGAAAATGCAGTATCCTGAACTGGTGACAAACCAAAACGCGAAGCTTCTGTGCTAAGGGGCGACACATATAAATGACCGTTCTGGTTATGAAGTATCCCGAGCGGACTCAGATCTGCCTGTCCTTCTGAAGCGAGGGATTGCCTGATATGGTCAACGAATTTGTTGATGAAATATCTTGCGCCTGCATCGGAAATGTTTTTTACAGCACTGACATATCTTACCAGTTCACTGTTATTAGAATCCCCTGTTTTAAAACTGATCTCTTCTGAGGGAGGGTACAGGATTCCGGTAGTCCGGTCATACTTTGCTGATATTCTCTTTTTGCAGAACGTTCCGATACCAGAAAGGCTTATTTCATTATGGTCTCTAAGAAGTTCCGATATATACAGCGCAATATCCATCCCGGTAAAATTAACTAAAAAATTTATGCCGCCAACACTATCAGAAGGAATAGTTTAATCCGGCGATAACATTTAATCCAACTTTCGGATAGTATAAATATCTTTCGTATTTGTTACCGAAGATGTTATTTGCTCTCAGGAAAATTCCGTATTTCTCTTTATACAGGTATTCTGCCCCTGCGCTGAAGTCTACATAACTCTTGATTTTTACCATGACCGGGTCAGGGTTGTATTTTACTCCGTACGTCTGGTCGTTAACAACGATCTCTCCGTCAAGAGTTAACTTCTTTTTAATATTTACACGGGCGTTTGAAGAGAGACGGAACTCTGGCATGAACCAGGCTTTCTCCTGAATATCCATATTGTAGGTATTGATATTCACTTTTCCCTGCCAGCTAACGGTTTCTGAGATCTTTACACTCAGTTCACCTTCTAAACCGGTTACTTTTGCGTCATCATAGATCATATTGAAGCGCTCCTGACGGTCCCTGTCGTTCCTGAACAAAGCCATATCGTTAATCTTTTTATAGAACAACATAGCCTTATACCCAAAACCTGCACCTGCATTTCCTTTTATCCCACCATAGATATTTGTTTTCTCAACGGCGTTTTGAATGCCGACATTCTGGTTCAGATAAGGATTCTCACGTGAGAACTCCCTCAGTGTTGACTTGTTGATGTTCCCGGTAAACCCTCCGAATACGGTGGCAAATTCAGGAACGATTGGTA
>JBQGEO010000544.1:0-2050 GCA_052039655.1 Pararcticibacter sp. | reverse complement strand
TTCCAGCTGATGTCACTATGGGTATACTTTTTCAGGTAGAAATGAAGAGCACTGGCTACCGAAACGCCGTTGCTTCCGCGCAAAACGATCTTGCCCCGCCCGTTTTCTATTTCGAAAACATCCTTATCATTCACCTTCGGAATAAACCCGATCTCAAGCTGGTCAGCATGGCGGGGCAGGACGCGCTTAATAAGGTCACGCACAGCCTGAAGCTTGTCCGCCGGATTCCCGCTAGTCTGCGAATAACCGGAAAAAGCAGAAAGAACAATAAGCAGGGCTACCAGCCCTGACAGATAATAATGTTTGTAAATGACTATTTTCACTATCGTACCACTGTTTAAAGATAAACGGCTTGTTAGTTCACCTGAATCAAAGTATCCACCCGATTCACCTTATAACTTAAAACTTAATACTATCATAAGCAGCCACCAGTTCCTTCGCCTTTTGCAGAGGATCTTCGAAAGGCCTGATCTTGCTTATCCCCGGCGTCTTTATCCACTTTTCTTCCCAGTCTGAACGTTTAAAGTTAGTATCGCCAAGATGCTTTTGAATCCTGGGAATGTAATAATCGCGAATAAGCCCGCTCCATATCCTGGCAGCATAATCGTTCTGAACACCGCCCCATGTAGTGATCAGACGTTTTGCATTCGCCTCGTAATAATTCTTTTCCTCTTCTGTATTTCCGTGTGACCGCGCATAGTCTACCCAGGTCTGTAACCGGTTATCAGGATGTGACTCAAGCAAGCGGTCAATCTGATAAAGGATTTCAACGGCTTTTTCTCCCGCTCTTTGTTTTCCTGCCTGATCATTCTGAGCAGCAGCCTTCAATGCCCTGGAATACCATTGATCAGCCCTTACACCCAAATACAGCATGGCAATTTCAATAGCATCATTTTGGTATAGTTTACTGGCTTTTAGTTCTTCAGAGCAATCCAGAAAATTCTCTGCTGATCTCATAAATAAAGAATCAGAATTCACGCTTCCCTTTCTCCGCGTATCGGGTACGACCAGCTGCCATAGAAACCGCGGATAAGATCCAAAGCTGCCGTAAGCAGACTTTCTTAACTGCTCCCAGGCAAGCTTCATCTTACCGGGATAGGCGCCATAGCGTGAACGGCAATATTCGTCCAGCCACTTATCAAGATCCACCGCATCTTTTTTCCATCCCATGTCAGCAAGAAGTTCATATACCACTTCATTGTTCTCGATCCCCTCCGGAGCAGAACCAAAACCAACGAGATTTTTACTGAAAGGTGATTTTAAAGCTTCAGCCGATCCTGACGCATACAAGGACAAAACACCCGTCCACGGCGTTTTACCGCCGAAGTTCGGCACGAAGCTGTATACCCATTGTTTTCCATAGAAGCCCTGGTGTGTTTTCCAGACCATAGGTATTTTCCATACATATTCAGGATACTCATTGGCCAGGTCAAGAATGAGCATCTTGTCGTCCGGCACCTTTGAAAGCATCGCCTGCAGCGATCTCTGATCCCAGAACTTGTGCTGATACCCAAATGTCCACCCCTGGGTTACCCAAACGGCATCCGGATTGCCTGCCTTAATCGAATTGTAAATGGATTCTCCATATCCGGCAAGAAGAGGGTATTTCTGTTCGGGATGATCTTTCGGCACCGGCACATCCATTTCGTTAAAGCTGTCGGACAGGTAAAATGTATTTTTCCCGAACTCTTTTTCCCACTCTTCCACGAACATCTTTCCGATTGTCTTAAACCACGAAGAGCCGGGAGAGAGGACGTACGCATTATATTCTGCGGGAAAACCGCCCCACTTTAACGCATTTACATGGAGTTCAGGGTGCTTCTTTTTGAAACCTTCCGGAACAAAACCGGCAAAAGCGGGCGCCACCGGGTTCATCCCCAGTTCGCGCATCCGTTTTAGTATCTTATGCTGCAGCTCAAGCTGGCCTTTGTGCCAGTCTGCCGGAACAGGTCCATCCCATTTGTTAAGGTTCCCCATTCTGTGCCAGGGAAGATGCGCAGGGCCGGTAAAAAATTCCGCTGTCTCTTTATTGCTTAAACCGAGCTTTTCC
>JBQGEO010000543.1:0-1904 GCA_052039655.1 Pararcticibacter sp. | reverse complement strand
CCGCCCCTATGGGGCAAAAGAGGATCATGGCGATAGACCCGGGATTCAGAACCGGCTGTAAAGTGGTATGCCTGGATGAGCAGGGGCAGTTGCTTGAAAACACCACTATTTATCCGCATACCGGCGCGGGCGGTGCCGCGGAAGCTCAAAAAACAATTATTCATCTTACCGGCAGGTATTCTATAGAGGCTATCGCAATTGGTAACGGAACTGCGGGGCGCGAGACCGAAGCATTTATCAGGGCGCTTAATCTTCCTGCTCTGCAAATTGTCATGGTGAACGAAAGCGGTGCTTCCATCTATTCCGCCTCTGAAGTGGCACGGGAAGAATTTCCGGACAAAGACGTTACCGTGAGGGGGGCCGTGTCAATAGGACGGCGTCTGATGGACCCGCTTGCTGAACTGGTTAAGATAGATCCCAAATCAATCGGAGTGGGGCAGTATCAGCATGATGTAGACCAGAATAAATTGCAGACTTCGCTGGACGATACCGTGATCAGCTGTGTGAACGCAGTAGGTGTAGAGTTAAACACTGCATCTAAGCAGATCCTTGCGTATGTTTCCGGACTTGGGCCGCAGCTTGCGAAAAGTATCGTAGAGTTTCGGAATAAGAATGGTGCGTTTAAGCGCAGAGAGGAATTAAAACAGGTTCCGAGACTGGGCGAGAAAGCCTTTGAACAGTCGGCCGGCTTTCTGCGTATCCGCAATGCTGAAAACCCGCTGGACGCAAGTGCGGTACACCCTGAACGCTACGCACTGGTTAAGCAAATCGCCAAAGATCTTAACTGTACGGTAGAGGATCTCATGAAAGACGACACGCTCCGCAAAAAGATCAGGCCGGAGAAGTATGTAAGTGAAAAAGTTGGCTTGCCGACACTGAACGACATTCTTCAGGAACTGGCTAAACCAGGACGGGACCCGAGGGAAAAATTTGAGACTTTTAGCTTTACCGATGGCGTAAACGAGATCGGGGACTTGAAGGCAGGTATGAAACTGCCCGGTATTGTCACCAATATTACCAATTTTGGTGCCTTTGTCGATATAGGAGTTCACCAGGATGGACTTGTGCATCTCAGCCAGCTTTCAAACCGTTTTGTTAAAGATCCTAATGAGGTAGTAAAAGTACACCAGAAAGTAGAAGTAACGGTGACAGAAGTAGACGTGGCGCGGCGCAGGATCTCTCTTTCAATGAAAAATGAGGAACGTCCGGCACAACAGCAGAAAAAGGGTGAAAAGAGACCTGATAAAGTTGATTTTAATGCCAAACTCGCTGCTCTTAAAAGCAAATTTTCGTAGTTGAGTGAAGTTAGAAACCGGCTTTGGCAAGGCATCGTTCTGTGTTAAAAAAACATTAAATATTTTTTCAGTTTCCAGAACATTTCATTTGCACGTAGTGTTGTAACAATATGGATATCACGGAAAACAATACCCCCGCAAATGCAAAGCCTGATAGCTTTAATTTTTTCATCAATCTGTTCGATTACGGCGAGTTTAACGAAGTAGTGGTAAGGAAAGAAGTCGACGGATACCAGGTTAACCTGGACGACGAAATCTATCTTTGCACCCTTGCGCGCAACAACGACCATTCCTGGGAGCTTGTAAAAGGCAACATCCCGGCGTCGGTAGTTGGCAAAATCACTCAGGGTATGGACAGAAAGTTAAGTAACTAGTTATTGCTAAGGAGTTTTTCAATACGGAGACCTCTTTAGTCATACAATAAAGCTTCCCGAAAGGAAGCTTTATTTATTTACAGGGATATTTAAGCTTAAAGGGTGTACAGATACTCCAGCTTCAGTCCCTCTACCTTTTCGAACTTATCAAGAACATGGTTCAGATAAGACTTGCGGATCTCAACTTCAAAAACACATATATTATCATAGTCCTGTTTTAACAGGTTCAGGTTTT
>JBQGEO010000542.1:0-1879 GCA_052039655.1 Pararcticibacter sp. | reverse complement strand
AGAAGCTCCAGCATCTCAAAACCTGTTATCTTAGGCATCTGAATATCCAGAAAGATCAGGTCCGGCTGGTGCTGACTGACGGCTTTTACACCTTCAAAGCCATCATTACACTCAGCAACCACCTCAATCTGAGGATATTCTTCCAGATATTCCTTTACAACCTCCCTGGCTAATGGTTCGTCATCAATTAATATTGCCCTTGTCATACTGTGGTATTTTTACCGTTGTTGTAAAAATATCATTTTCTCCGCTTGTTTCAAGCAAATCTGTGCGGGCAAATAAAAGATAAAGCCTCCTTTTAATTCCCGTAAGACCGAAGCCGGTTCCACTTTTAGGCCGTACCGTGTTAACATCATAGGGGTTTTTAATTCTAAGGACGAGATAATTGGGAATACAATTTGCACTGATACTGATCGTTACTTGTCCGGTGGTATCATACAAGCCAAACTTAATAGCATTTTCTACAAGAGGCTGCAGGATCATTGCCGGCAGAACCATATCGCCGCATCCATCATCTTTTTTCACTTCGGTATTCAGTCGATGGCCGAAACGCACTTTCTCAATATCAAGATAAAGCTGCAGGTGCTGAAGTTCATCGTCGAAGCTTACAAACTCATTTTCTGATTTCCTCAGCGTTCCTCTCAGGAAGTCGGAGAGCTGGTGAATCATCGTCCTGGCTTCCTCAGGCCTTCGCCCGACAAGTGCACTTATAGAATTCAGACTATTAAACAGGAAGTGAGGCTGTAACTGCTGACGAAGATTAAACAGTTCTGCTTCACGGGCCAGTTTTTCGGCATCCGCTTTCCTCCGTTCATTTTCTTTCTGATCATGTAAAGTATACCACAGCATACTGATCAGGCCAGTACCGCTGATCAGGAGAAAGCCCACGCATCCCCTGATTATTAAAGACTTATCAAGAAGCCCTATATAAACTGGATTTCCATTGAAGATATACAAAAGAACATACCTGGATAAGAATACCCACATGGCAGAAAGCAAAAAGCACCAGGCTACCACGTTGATATACCTCCCTTTTCCGGGCTGATAAAATCTTAGTGTATTGCTTACAACCATTGAGGCCAGGAACAGAAGGACATTGGTAACGGTGGCATCTATAAAGGCAACCTCCCATCCAAATCCAAGGAAATAAAAGGTTACTGCATGCATCGCTATCCAGATTAACCATGAGACCGCTATGACAGCTACAACCCTTTTTGACGAGAATAATGATACATCCACGGCATTAAAGATTAAAAGCTACGGATATCAATTCCCCCGAAAATGGATGTTCCCCTCAGCACTAATACCTTCCCTTCAGCCATATTTGCAGCTGGCATTAAGGGCCTTTTGTCTTCAATCCCGCCAAATAAGGCTGCAAGATCAGACGTCACCTTCCATTGAGGAGGAATAATAAGTTTCGTTCCGCCGAATACCTGGGTGATATCAATCACTACCGTTCCTTGTATATCAGCCTGGGAAAGATTAATCTCGGCACCTCCCATGATGGTGACGATATCTCCACCTCTGAAATTCTTGGAGAATATATTTTTCTTTATTCCTCCAAAAACAGATACAGTATCCAGGTAATCCTCCCTGAATGCATGAGGATCATTCTTTTCGGCAGCAGTATAGGGGTCAACAGGATCTGCAAATTCTCCCGGGTTGGTCTGAGCGCTGTCAGCATTTTCCACATCTACTCTTTTATCCCAGGAATATTTGCTGCTGTCTCTATTGAAATCCTTAAACCTGTCATACATCAGGCGAGAGGACTTTTTCCTTCCAAGAATCAGATAAAGACCTAAGCCCATGATCATAACCGGAACGATGAAATCAGAGAGTTCTACACCCGGGATCACACTACCTGCCAGAAACAGTGTAC
>JBQGEO010000541.1:0-5350 GCA_052039655.1 Pararcticibacter sp. | reverse complement strand
CTGGGGTTTAGGTCACCAAAAAAATGGTATTGTTCACGTAGTTGGTCCGGAGTATGGTATTACCCAACCAGGTGCAACCATTGTTTGCGGCGACTCGCATACCTCAACTCATGGTGCTTTTGGGGCTATTGCTTTTGGAATTGGCACTTCCGAAGTGGAAATGGTACTTTCCACGCAGTGTATCATGCAGCCGAAACCCCAAAAAATGCGGATTAACATCACAGGGAGCCTCAGCAAGGGCGTCACTCCAAAAGATGTTGCCCTGTTTATCATTTCTAAGCTTACCACATCCGGCGCCACCGGATATTTCGTGGAGTACGCAGGTGAAGTATTCGAAAATATGACCATGGAAGGCCGCATGACCGTTTGTAACCTCAGCATTGAGATGGGTGCACGCGGAGGCATGATTGCGCCCGACGAAACTACATTCAATTATATCAAAGGCCGCGAGTTCACTCCGAAAGGAGAAGCGTGGGATAGAGCAATGGTTTACTGGCAGACTTTGAAAACCGATGCTGATGCTACTTTCGATAAGGAATTTACGTTTGACGGAAGCAGCATTGAACCTATGATCACTTATGGTACCAACCCCGGAATGGGCATGGGAATCTCCGGTAAAATTCCTGAAGCACAGGAAGTGGAAGGCGGCGTTGCCACATATGAGAAGTCGCTAAACTATATGGGCTTCCATGAAGGCGAACCAATGATCGGAAAGAAAGTAGACTATGTTTTCGTAGGCAGCTGTACGAACGGCCGGATTGAGGACTTCAGAGCTTTTGCATCGGTTGTTAAAGGCAAACATAAAGCAGATGATGTTACCGTATGGCTCGTGCCCGGATCTCATGTCGTTGAAGAACAGATTAAAGAAGAAGGACTGCTTGATGTGCTGACAGAAGCAGGGTTCTCTTTACGTCAGCCAGGATGTTCAGCTTGTCTGGCTATGAACGACGATAAAGTCCCCGCCGGTAAATATGCGGTAAGTACCTCAAACAGGAACTTCGAAGGCCGCCAGGGTCCCGGCGCCAGAACCATGCTGGCTAGTCCGCTGGTCGCAGCAGCTGCTGCTGTAACGGGTGTGGTAACAGATCCAAGAACTTTAATTCAATAATACTAATCACACGGGCTTTCATTTACCCGCAAAGAAATAATATGGCTTACGATAAATTTACAGTCTTAAGAAGTACCGCTGTTCCTCTTCCTATTGAGAACGTCGATACTGATCAGATCATCCCGGCCCGCTTTCTGAAAGCAACAGAACGCGTAGGGTTTGGAGATAATTTATTCCGCGACTGGAGATACAATCCAGACAATACCCCTAAAGCTGATTTCGTTCTGAACAACGCAGTTTACAGCGGTAAAATACTTGTGGGTGGCAAGAACTTCGGATCCGGATCATCCAGAGAACATGCGGCCTGGGCTATTTACGATTACGGCTTCAGATGTGTTGTTTCCAGTTTCTTCGCTGATATATTCCGGAATAATTGCCTGAATATCGGGGTGCTGCCGGTACAGGTTAGCGCCGGGTTTCTCGAAAAGATCTTCAATACCGTCTTCGCTGATCCGCAGACAGAACTGGAAGTAAATCTCCCCGAACAAACCATTACTCTTCTGGCCACCGGAGAGAGCGAGAGCTTCGACATCAGTACTTATAAAAAAGACAATTTGTCTAACGGCTTTGACGATATTGATTACTTGCAGAACATAAAGGGAGAGATCCAGGAATTCGCTTCAAAATTACCATTCTAAAAAGAATCATACGATAAGTGCTCTTTAAAAAAGGCGTTTCAATCAAATAATGAAACGCCTTTTATTTAAAGCATTGAAGGAAATTAAGCTATGAGCGAGCTAAACGGGGAAAAAAGAAAAATTGAGATCATGGATACTACACTCCGCGATGGTGAACAAACATCAGGAGTGTCGTTTTCTATTTCAGAAAAGCTAACCATCACGCAATTACTCCTTGACGAACTCAGGGTAGACCGTGTAGAAGTTGCATCCGCCCGTGTTTCCGACGGAGAGTTCGGAGCAGTTAAAGCAATAACAGACTGGGCAGAAAAAAATGGTTATATCAAAGCCATAGAAGTACTATCTTTTGTAGATCAGGGCGTTTCCATTGAATGGATGGAAAAGGCGGGCGTAAGGGTTCAGAACTTGCTAACAAAGGGTTCATTGAACCATTTGACTCATCAGTTAAAAAAAACGCCCGAACAGCACTTTTCCGAAATTGCTTCCGCTATTCAGTCTGCAGGCGAAAAGGGAATTGATACGAACATCTATCTCGAAGACTGGAGTAACGGGATGCGGCATTCGCCTGATTATACCTGGCGGTATCTCGAATTTTTGTCCACGCAACCTGTAAAAAGAATCATGCTGCCCGATACACTCGGTGTTCTTACGCCAGCAGAAACGTCGGTGTTCATAGCGTCTATCAGAGCAAAATACCCCCTGCTCCACTTTGATTTTCACGCGCATAACGATTACGACCTGGCTACAGCGAATGTATTTGAAGCGGTTAAAGCTGGTATAAATGGACTTCATCTAACGGTAAACGGAATGGGAGAAAGAGCTGGAAATGCTCCTATGGCGAGTGTTGCTGCTGTCATTAACGACTTTCTTCCTGAAGTTGAAATTGCATTGAATGAATCCTCCATCTATAAAGTAAGTAAGCTGGTTGAAACTTTTTCAGGAGTAAGAATTCCAGCTAATAAACCCATTGTTGGAGAAAGCGTGTTTACGCAGACGGCAGGAATACATGCGGACGGCGATAATAAGAGCAATCTTTATTGCAACTCGCTGCTGCCTGAGCGCTTTGGCCGGAAACGGAAATATGCACTTGGTAAGACATCAGGTAAAGCGAACATTGAAAAGAACCTCCAGGAACTGGGCTTGAAATTAAACCACGAAGACCTGAAAAAGGTGACGCAGCGTGTGATCGAACTGGGCGACAAAAAGGAAGCTGTCACGACAGAAGACCTCCCTTATATTATCTCCGACGTGCTCAACAGTAAACTCTACGAAGAAAAAGTAATAGTAGAGTCTTATGTTCTGACGCATTCCAAGGGACTCCGGCCTTCTGCTACACTTTCCGTTTGTATCAACGGTAAACTTTTTGAAGAGCATGCGCAGGGCGACGGTCAGTTTGATGCTTTTATGAACGCGCTGACTAAAGTTTATGCCAAGAAGGACATGCATCTTCCCAAACTGGTAGATTACACGGTACGGATTGCACCGGGCAGTAATTCCGACGCATTGTGCGAAACGGTAATAACGTGGGAGACAAGTGATAAAACCTTTATTACCCGGGGACTGGATTCCGATCAAACAGTTTGCGCAATTAAAGCAACTCAAAAAATGTTAAACATTATATAGAAAATAAACCATACAATGAAGTTAAATATAGCCCTCTTAGCAGGAGACGGAATTGGGCCTGAAGTAGTAGATCAGGCAGTTAAAGTAGTAAATGCAGTTGCTGCAAAGTTTAACCATGAAGTGAACTGGACTTCTGCTTTAACCGGAGCCGCAGCTATTGATGCGGTTGGCGAACCTTATCCTGATGAAACTCATGAAGTATGTATGGCAGCAGACGCCGTTTTATTTGGCGCCATAGGTCATCCCCGCTTTGATAATGATCCTAAAGCTACCGTGCGCCCCGAGCAGGGTTTGCTTAAAATGCGAAAAAAACTCGGCCTGTATGCCAATGTTCGCCCCACTTTCACATTTCCTTCCCTGATTGACAACTCTCCTTTAAAAAGAGAGAGAATTGAAGGTACCGACTTAATTATCCTGCGCGAATTAACCGGGGGCATTTACTTCGGCGAAAGAGGAAGAAAAGATGATGGCAACACGGCTTTTGATACATGCACCTATACCCGTGAAGAAATCCAACGACTTGCTAAGCTCGGGTTCGAACTTGCCATGACACGCGGGAAGAAATTATGCTGTGTAGATAAAGCCAATGTGCTTGAAAGTTCACGCCTTTGGAGGGAAACTGTGCAGGGCATGGAAAAGGATTTCCCGGAAGTGGAAGTGAGCTATGAGTTTGTTGACGCCGTGGCGATGCGCCTGGTTCAATGGCCTAAGTCATACGATGTCATCATTACAGAAAATCTCTTTGGGGATATCCTTACAGATGAAGCTTCTGTAATCTCGGGATCGATGGGGTTGATGCCTTCCGCTTCTGTCGGTATCTTCACCTCTCTCTACGAGCCAATTCACGGATCATATCCGCAGGCAGCTGGTAAAGATATCGCGAATCCGCTGGCAACCGTATTATCAGCAGCAATGATGTTTGAAGATGCATTCGGATTAAAGGAAGAAGCGGAACTCATCAGATCGGTAGTGAACAAGTCACTTACTGAAGGTATCGTAACGGAAGACCTTGCCGGAAAGGGCAACAAAGCCTACAAAACAAGTGAAGTCGGCGACTGGCTCGCAAAAAATATATAAAAACTTACACAATTGCCTCCTCTCCCCCTTGCTATAACCGGTAAGGGGGATTTCTTTTTTAAGCGAATACCATCTTTGCCTGATATCTTTAAAGATTGCCAGTGCGGTATCTCCGAACATTTTAATTCTTCGATTGCTTGCCGACTGCGTTTTCTTAGCTTAAAGACCTTTGAGTTATAAATCCTTTTCCTGGGAACAGTTCATTTCAGGCTCCTGAATTGTAACTATCTATAATGATCCCTACATTCGCACTAGCAAATACAAGAAATGAGTAATTATCTCTATACTTCCGATCCTGTAAAAGCGCAGGAACGCTTAAAGGCGGTTATTAAACGTACGCCACTAATATATAACGCCCGCCTTTCTGAAAAATATGATTGCCAGGTATTCCTCAAACGGGAAGATCTCCAGGCAGTCAGGTCATACAAATTGCGCGGCGCCTATAATATGATCTCCCAGCTTAGTGAAGAACAGCTGTCCAAAGGTGTTGTATGCGCCAGTGCAGGCAATCACGCCCAGGGCGTGGCTTTCTCGTGCAGGGAGTTAAATACACGGGGAGTGATTTTCATGCCCGAAATAACTCCTAAACAGAAGATAGACCAGACCAGGATGTTCGGTAACGGGATGATTGAGATCATACTGGTTGGCGATACCTTTGACGATTGTCTTAAGGAAGCGCTGGCCTATACAGACGAGAACCAAATGACCTTTGTACCTCCGTTTGATAATTACAATATAATTGAAGGGCAGGGTACAGTGGCTGTAGAAATCCTGGAAGATCTTCCTGATACGGATATCGTAATCATTCCCGTGGGCGGCGGCGGCTTAGCTGCGGGCACCGGCAGCTATCTCAAGCAGGTAAACCCATCTATCCGGCTGCTGGGGGTCGAGCCTGCGGGAGCAC
>JBQGEO010000540.1:0-5820 GCA_052039655.1 Pararcticibacter sp. | reverse complement strand
AAAGCCGGTTCTTATCAAATTCTGATAAGTATTACGTAACGCATTATCAATACCAGTGGGCTCATTCCCGATGGGTAAAAGCACATCAAAGCATAACCGGAGATCCTGACTATCAACTAAAGGCACCTTCCCCGCCAGGCCGATCACCGGAATCCCCTCCTTTTTTGCCATCACCGCCACTCCATAGGGGCCCTTCCCGCTTAATGTTTGTTCATCAATACTGCCTTCTCCGGTTATCACCAGATCAGCCTTTTTTAACGCCTCCTGAAAGCCACTTAATTCGAGGTAGTATCCTATTCCATCAGCAAGAGTGGCATCAAGGAAAGCCCAGAGGCCGGCGGCGGCACCACCGGCCACTCCTCCGCCTGAAATCTCAGCCATGTCCTTTCCGGTCATAGTAAGGGTTACATCTCTTAAACGGGAAAGCGCAGCATCAAGAAGCGATACGTCTTCTTTTGATGCTCCTTTCTGCGGACCAAAAACAGCGGCAGCACCTTCTTCACCCAGCAGCTTATTCTTAACATCGCAAAGGAGGACTATATTAGATTTTGAAAGGCGGGGATCGAGGTCGGATAAATCTACAGAATTGAGTTCAATCAGCCCCGCAGGCAAGTCTGTAATTTCATCCCCTCTTCCATTTATAAAACGCACACCTAAGGCCCTGAGAATCCCCGCCCCTCCGTCTACCGTTGCCGATCCTCCCAACGCAATAACGACCCGGTCAACAGAATGACCAAGCGCCGCTTTAATCAGTTCTCCGGTACCATGGGAAGTAGCCTTTAGAGGATTGAGTTCTGCATCCCGCAGCAAGCCAATGCCTGAAGCTTCTGCCATCTCAACTACCGCAGTTCTGCCATCATCTATCAGGCCATAGGAAGCCGTGATGTTGCGGCCGAAGGGATCGGATACTGCGGTCTCGAAAAAACGGCCTTTCCTGATTTCGACCAGCAGATGGCCGGTTCCGTCTCCCCCATCTCCTATCGGAAAACATTCGCAGCTGCATGCAAGCCGGCTTTCCTCGAGCCCTTGTCTAATAGCCTGTGCGGCAGTCGCCGCATCCAGGCTATTCTTAAATGCATTAGGGGCGATGAGGATATTCATCTAATCAGCCCTTTCTATGATAGCAGCCCATCCTCCGCCGGAAGCAAGTTTGAGATTCAATTTAGTTCCGTTCGTGATCTTCCGGACCGTTTTCTTGTAATCATTTCCATTCCGCTCAGCATTGATACCATCCTGCATGATTTCGATCCGATAATTGCCCTGCGGGAGAAAAGAGCAGTCCAGTGTCATAGTTCGGGCGGTCCAGTCAGTCATTGCTCCGACGTACCATTTAGAAGCTTTCTTTCTGGCAACAAGGATATAGTCGCCAACCTTAGCATCCAGCACTTTCGTTTCATCCCAGACAGCAGGAAAGCGGGATATAAATTCAGCAGATTCAGGTTCCTTATAGTAATGAGTAGGATTATCGGCCAGCATTTGCAAAGGACTTTCGTAAACCACGTACATGGCAAACTGATGGCAACGGGTTCCCATACTCATAGGATTGTCGAAGATATCTCTGAAACTGATTTTATTCGCATTATTCATGGCACCGGGAGTATAATCAACCGGTCCGGCAACCTGCCGGATAAAGGGCAGCATCAGGTTATGATCGGGAGTGATGAGTTTACCCCATTTATTATTTTCAGCCCCCTTCACTCCTTCATTACTTATAAAATTAGGATAAGCGCGGTGAAGCCCCGCCGGTTTAAATGCACCATGAAAATCCACTAACAAATGCCGTTTGGCGCATTCCCTCGCTACACGTTCGTAATAATTGACCATGTACTGATCCGCACGCTGCATAAAGTCGACCTTTATGCCTTTTGCCCCCCACTGAACAAATTTGTCAAGAAGAACATCCATATTCTGGTCAAGCGGTTTCCACAGCATCCAAAGAATTACCCCAACTCCTTTACTCTTTCCATAATTGATAAGTTCCTGAAGATTAAGATCCGGATTAGGTTCCGTCAGATCCGTAGTAGTTTTTGACCAGCCCTCGTCGAGAATGATATATTCCAAACCATATTTGGCAGCAAAATCTATATAATATTTATATGTTGCGGTATTTATCCCTGCCGCAAAATCCACTCCGTAAATATTGTTAGCGTTCCACCAGTCCCAGGCCACTTTCCCCGGCTTAATCCATTTTGTATCGATGGCGACGGGGCGTGATAACTTAAACACCATATCGCTTTCCGCCAGTACACGATCATCAGGCGTCATCGTGAACACCCGCCATGGCAGCGTTCTGGAGCCACTTATTTTGGCTATATAGCCCGCTTCCTTAACTATTCTCTCATTTCTGTCGGGTTTACCGGGATCAGCTTCAGCTTCCAGAACAACAGAGGGGAACTTTGATTTCAACGAATTTCCACCGGTAGCCGACAGGAACATGTTAGGATAGTCAAAGAGATCTGCTTCTGTGATCAACACTCTTACCCCTGCGGAAGTAACCAGAACCGGCAAAGAGCAAAAACGGCCGGATGACAAGGAAGCCAGTGCCGTATCCAGGTATGACCGCTCGTAGTGAGATATCATACTTTCCTCTTCCGGGAAAAACACCTGGCTGTCCTTATTAAAGTTTACATTCAACTCTTCACTATTCACTTCAATCCCGTTCTTAAAGCCCGTTTCAAAACGATATGCCACGCCCTCATTATACGCGCGAAAAGAAACAGCATAGTTCTTAAAATTCAGTCTCAGCTCATTACAGAAATTATGCTCAACCTTATTTTTTCTGGGTACATCAACATTGATCCGTTCGTCAATCTTCCTCTTAGTTTCAGAAAGTAACCCCGGCTTTTTACCCAGTACTTCCTTGTTTACTACCAGCGATATTGCTGAAGGCGATATCACTTCTTTCCCTTCGTATGAAGCAGACCATTTTATAGCCTCAGAAAGGTCAATATTCAGAGTGATTTTACCATCGGGCGATGAGACGGTTTTCCGTTGAGCCACTGCACTCAGACAGCACAGGAGGATAAATACGGAAGTAAAACAGATTTGTTTAAAGTTGTTCATTTTTTTGCATTATATCGGTTAAATGGTTCTGTAAGATTTACTATTCCTTTTTTATAAATTTCAGTGAAAGCGCTGATCCCGCGCCCAGAGCAGCACCGGTCAAAACATCACTGGGGTGGTGGACTCCCAGATAGATCCTGGAATAACTGACAGATGAAGCCCAGAGATAAGAAGGCGCAATAACATACCACTTCGGGTACACGGAAGACAAAGCTGTAGCAGTGGTAAAAGATGAAGAAGTATGTCCCGACGGGAATGAATATCCCCCTGCCCGGTATAAAGGCACAACCTTCACATTTCTAATAAATGGCCGGGGGCGTTTCACTACTACCTTTATCAGGTTAGTCAGCAAAAACGATACGGCAGAACTACTTGCAACATACATCGCATCTCTGCGCGTTTGCTGGTCGCCATCCATAAGGCCGGCAGCAAACATACCAACAGGCACCGCTACATTAACATAGTTATTAGTCTTCGAGAGAAAAAGAAATATATCATTCTTCGCTTCCGTCCTGTTGTCTGCCACCTTTATCAGGATCCGGTCATCAAACTTATCTACGAGCGACTGCGCCACCGCGCAGTTAACGCCCAAACAGAGGAACACAGCTGCTATCGTAATCTTTATTTGCATAAGATCATTTGCGTTAAAGATAAGAATTGCCCATACACTTCACGCCCCATGATCATTATCCTGCTATCATTCGTTAGTAAAGTGCTACAATCTTATCATGATATCTTCTGTACAAAGTTAAAGCAATCTCAACCGGATCTCCTTCGGCCCGATCTTTAAATTCATCAGTTGCGTTAACCCACTGCCATTCCCAATCTTTCATCCGGTCTTCAAATAATTTAAAGTCAGGCTCCTTCCCTTGTCCTTTACACTGATCAAGATAACCGAAAAACTGTTTCCAGCGCGGAAGATAAAAATGACTGAGCATTCCGTTCCACTGACGGTTTGAATATTCATGCAGGCCCGAATTACGGTCTCCCCACAAGGTGATCAGGTTACGGGCATTTCTCTCATACAGGCGTTTTTCCTGCTCGTTCGTGCCGTAAGACTTTGCTGAATTCAACCAGACTCCGAGCAAAAAATCTTTTCTTGTTCCCAAAAGGAGATCCATATCTTCTATTATACCCAGAAACATCTTACTTTGATTATCGAATACAGCATAGTCTTTCTTTTGATAGGCCGATGCGAACATCTGCTGAACCGTATCTGCATAATTTGCCAGGACCTGCCGGGTCAGATCAACCAAATCATACTTAAATCCTTCACTATCCTTTAGCCGCGGCGATGCCTTTATTAAAAGCTTCCAGGCAGGAATAAGGTCTGCCGGCTTATAATTTTTGCGTGTATCCGTCCCACCTGTACTTTTATTGAATGTCGGACGCCCGGTAATAATCGACTCCGGTCCGCCGCTTCTGATTCCCCCGGTGTAAACTGTCGCCTTTAATATCTGCCATGCGCGTTCTGCATCCGGATCTTGTTTTCCATACCGTCTTCTTGAATAGTCCTTTAACCAACTGTCAACATCAACTGGCTTATCTCTCCAGACATTCTCCATCATCAGTGCATACATTACCGGATTCTGCTCAATGGCTTCCGGCGTAAGACCAATACCCATCAATTTTCCGGACTCCGGACTATTTAATGCCCCGGCAGGGCCTTTCGCCACCTCATCCATTCTTCCGTACAGGCTAATATTACCACCAAAATTATGCAGCATACACCAGATCCAGGGTTTTCCATAATAAGCTTCCGTTCTGTTCCAGACAGGATGATTCTCACTCCATAAATCGAGGATAATCATCTTATCGTCGGGGACAGCATTCAGCAACGCTTTAATCTGCTCCTGCTGCCAGAACTTAGAATGAAAATGAAACAACCAGCCCTGCATGATCCAGACAGCCTTTGGATCAGCTGCCGCCATAGACTGATACACCTTTTTACTAACAGCATTCAAGAAAACGGGATCATTGGTCGGTGGAGCGTTTTCATTAAAGGTATCCGATGAGTATAAATGATCCGTGCCATAAGTTTTGATCTCTTCTTCGAGAAATTTCCTTCCGATCTCCGTAAACATCGGGTCGTCCGGATCCAGGATATACACCTCCGGAAAACCTGCCCAATCCGTTTTCTTCAAATTCGCATCCGGAAATTTATCTTTAAATGCCGGGGGTACATGTCCTGTAAAGGCAGGAAGAATTGGCGTCATACCCAGCTCTCTTTCTCTCGAAAGGATCTTCTTTTGCAGCTCCTCGTGCTTTTCCATGAAGCTTTGCGGTAAAGGTCCTCCCCAGCCGTCAAGGTTGCCCATCCAGAACCAGTTGAAGTAGGCCGGGCCGCTGAAAAAAGATTCGAGGTCCTTATCCGTAAAGCCCATACTTTTATAAACCCTGCTCCACACCGAATTCTGACCTGTTATAGCAAGCGGCATATTGATCCCATTAAGTGCCATCCAGTCTATCTCTTTCTCCCATCTTTCCCAGTCCCACCAGCTCATACTGTAGTTAAACGTGCAATAATTTAAATAATAGCGATAACGGTAGGGCGTAGTTTCCCTTACCTTGCCCTTTACGGCAGGCAACTTTACTGGAAGTTTTAAATTACTTCCGTTCCAGCTGATGTCACTATGGGTATACTTTTTCAGGTAGAAATGAAGAGCACTGGCTACCGAAACGCCGTTGCTTCCGCGCAAAACGATCTTGCCCCGCCCGTTTTCTATTTCGAAAACATCCTTATCATTCACCTTCGGA
>JBQGEO010000539.1:0-2560 GCA_052039655.1 Pararcticibacter sp. | reverse complement strand
ATTCAATTAAACAGGAGTGTTTATCAATTCTTTTTATCAATAGCACATAGACAAAATCTATATGATCTGTATTAATATTTCTGAATCAGGTTGTTAAGAATCCCTTTGTCTGCTTCAGAGACGCGGGGACTAAGGTCTGATTCTACAAAATGTAATTTAAACGCTCTGATTGCTGCAATTGAATCTTTTGTATCATATCCTATCATTCTAAGCGCATGCAGACTGTTGAAACCAGCAGGAACCGTTTCAACAATCATATCTGGCCAGTAACCAAATCCTTTATCTGCAAGCACCTTCCAGGGGAAGAATGCATTAGGATCGGGCTTCCTTCGCGGTGCTATATCAGCATGCCCTATAAAATTTGCGGTTGGAATAGAATAATCCTTTTTGAGCCTGCCCAGAAGTTCAAGCAAGCTATTGATCTGAGCATCAGGAAAGGGCTCATTCCCGTTATTATCCAGTTCAATTCCGAGAGAAGATGAATTAACGTCTGTCAGGTTTCCCCATTTAGCCACACCTGCATGCCATGCACGCAAATAATCGTTCAGCATATGGTGAACGGTTCCGTCTTTACATATTACATAATGAGCACTGACCTGCGTCCGCTGGAGGGTAAATGTCTTCAGGGTTTGTTCACAGGAATTCTGTGCGGTGTGATGAATAATGATAAAATTCGGTTTCCTGAGATTAAAATTGACGGTCCCTACCGGGTACTCCGGCTTAATTCCTCCATAATTTCCGACAGAAGGCAGCTCTGTAAAAGGCTTGATCATCTGTTTAGCCTGCTTCCTGTAAAAACGATTGGTATGCTTATACGGGTTGGAAGAACAGGCAGAAAGTACGCCGGCAAACACAAAGGTATATACTAGATATCTCATAATATTTAAAAGTGCTAAATACGTTTAAATTTGTATCTCTTGAAACAATAAAGAGACAATTACATTCATAAAAACATATTATGATTATTTTAGAAAATGAAGGGTGTCGCGCCTCCATCAGTCCAAATGGCGCAGAGCTTCAAAGCTTTTACAATAAAGCTTTTCAACTTGAATACCTTTGGAATGGCGATGCACTTTACTGGCCCAGGCATAGCCCTGTACTGTTTCCTATTGTTGGGGGACTAAAAGATGACAGCTTCCTTTACGAAGGGCAGGAATACCATCTCGTTAAACATGGATTTGCCCGCGATATGACATTCGAAGTGGAAAAAAGCACTCCCTCATCGGCAACATTCTTTTTAAAAAGCAACGACGAAACATTAAAGAGCTACCCCTTCCAGTTTGAATTGCGCCTGATCTATCAGCTCGGCACAAACTCTATCACACTCACTTACGAGGTTAAAAATCCTGCAGTCAGCCCCCTGTTTTTCTCAATTGGAGCACATCCTGCTTTTAACGTTCCCCTGGTTGAAGGCACTGCTTACGAAGATTATTACCTGGAATTTGAGAACAAAGAGAATAGTGCCGCCTGGTCAATCGACAACAACCTGATAGCAACACCTATTCCCTATCTGAAGGGACAGGACAGGCTTCCGCTACAACATGATTTGTTTTACAAGGATGCTCTTGTCTTTAAGGATCTGGAATCGGACACGATATCTCTCAGGAGCGACAAGACTGAACATGGCTTAAGCTATCATTTCGGAGACTTTCCATACATGGGGATCTGGGCAGCGAAAGATGCTCCTTTTGTGTGCATTGAACCCTGGTATGGCATTGCAGACTCAGTCACACACGATAAAGACCTTAAAAAGAAAGAAGGAATTATAGAACTTCCGCCCCTCGAAAAATGGAGCAGAAGCTGGACTGTAGAATTCTTCTGATTCTGACAGGACTTCAGACAACAAGGTGAATAGTCTGATATTTTCTGCATATCAGACTATTCACCCATTTAATCTTTAGCAAATTCGCCAAGAGCCTTTCTCACTCTGGTAACGGCCTCTTCCTCCCCTATCAGTTTTGTAATATCAAAAACAGCAGGACCAAATTTACCTCCTACAAGCATGACCCTGTAAGGCAGCATGACATCGCCGATTTTAAACCCTCTTTCCTGGGCCAGGGCTTTGAATTTCTCTTCCAGATCCTGAGCGGTGAGAGATTGGTTATTGAGAAGAAAATCAGCAAAACCTTCGAAAAACTCCTGTTTCGCTTCCGTCCACTTTGGCTTAACGGCATTCAGGTCGTATTCAGCAGGGGACTTAAAGAAGTAAGCAGACTGAGCAACGAAATCCGTTAGTAAATGACAACGGTCTTTCACTAACCCGATTACTGAACCGAGTTTTGAACCGTCAGAAACATCTATTCCCGCTTCGCTCAATTTTTCTACAACTAATTGTTGCAGCTTCCCTGTATCCAGCATCTTAATCCATTCAGAATTGAACCATTTTGCCTTTTCATAATCGAATTTGGCACCTGCCTTATTCACCCTTTCCAGCGAGAATTTAGAAGTTAACTCCTCCACGCTAAAGATTTCCTGGTCAGTACCATCGTTCCATCCAAGCATCACCAGCATGTTGATAAATGCCTCGGGAAGAAAGCCAATCTCACGGAAACCCGGCGTC
>JBQGEO010000538.1:0-3636 GCA_052039655.1 Pararcticibacter sp. | reverse complement strand
TGTGATTCTCTTTTCTCAGCCGTTTTACCAGCATCCCTGTATTAATATCGACCGGACAGGCTGTAGCACAAAGGCCATCTACTGCGCAGGTATCGAGACCATCGTACTGGTACTGGCCCAGCAGCTCTTTGTACTGCTCTTTTTTGCCTTCGCTTTTCAGTTTCAGTAACTCTCTTCTCACTACAATTCTTCTCCTCGGAGTCAAGGTGATATTCCGGCTTGGGCATTTGTATTCGCAGAACCCGCATTCCATACATTTGTCGACCTCTTCTTCTACCCTTGGCAGTTCTTTAAGATGTAAGATATGCGCACTGGAATTTTCATTAATGATCACCCCGGGATTGAGAAGATTATCCGGATCGATCACCTGTTTCAGGCTTCGCATTACCTGGTAAATTTCGCCCCCCCATTCTGTTTCTACAAAGGGGGCCATGTTACGCCCAGTCCCATGTTCCGCTTTTAACGCACCATCGTATTTTTTAACAACGAGATCGACCACCTCTCTCAGGAACCGGTCGTATCGTTGAACTTCGGAAGATGATTCAAATGCCTGTGTCACCACGAAATGAATATTTCCATCCTTTGCATGCCCGAAAATAATGGCATTTTGATATTGATGTTTTTTAAAGAGCTGCTGCAAATCCAGGATAGCATCCCCAAGCTGCGCTACGGGAAATGCAATGTCTTCCAGTATAACGGTTGAGCCGCTGGCTCTGACTGCCCCAACTGCAGGGAACATCCCCTTGCGGATCTTCCATAAGAATGCCTGCTCAAGAGGATCTGCTGTGAACTCAGCCGGAAAAAGCATCGAAAGCTCCGGAGAAAGCGCAATAAAGCGGTCTGACTTCTCTTTTAGTTCTTCATGGTTATTTCCCTGGTATTCTACCAGTAAAGCTGCCGCTGTCTCCGGAAGCACTTTTAATACCTCCGGAACCCCGGGTATATGTTCAACAGAACGCAGGGACGCCCTGTCCATCAGCTCTACAGCCTCTGCTCCCGATACCGTAAGCGGTACTATCGCTCTGCAAGCAGCGTATATATCCGGAAAATAGAGCAATGCAGTCGACTTAACAGGATAATCGGGGATCGTCTGCATAACAGCTTCAGATATAAACCCCAATGTTCCTTCGGCTCCTATCATCAAATGAGCCAGGATATCCAGTGGATCATCATGATCTATAAAGGAATTCACAGAGTATCCTACTGTGTTCTTCGTTTTGTATTTATTACGAATGCGGTTATACAGCTCCGGATTATTTCTGATCTGATCACGCAGAAGTACAATTTTATGATAGATAGCAGGGCATTCTTTTACAAACCGCTCATAATCACCTTTATTCTCTGTCGAAAATACGTTCCCGCCGGGAAGCATGAACCGGATGTACCGGGTTGTATGGTACGAATTACGGCTAACTCCGCAGCACATTCCACTGGCATTGTTTGAGAGGATTCCTCCCATCATGGCAGAATTAATGCTCGCCGGATCCGGGCCGATCTTTTTGAAATACTTTTTCAAACGGGCATTTACCACCGCGCCGATCACACCGGGCTGTACCCTGACGGACGTTCCCTCCTCTTCAATACTGAGCCCCTTCCAATACCTGCTCAATTCCACAAGAATCCCGTCTGTAACAGACTGCCCGGACAGACTGGTGCCCGCCGCCCTGAACGTAAGGGGAATCTTATGCTTTTGTGAAAATCTGAATAACCCTTTCACCTCATCCTCAGTTACCGGCTGCACAACAGCTTTGGGCTGCAAATGATAAAATCCGGCGTCCGATGCGTAAGAAACGACATCAATCAACCTGGTCTTTATTCTATCCTTAGGTAGAACAGATTCTAACAGTGTTCCTATGTTCATGGTATTGGCTATCAACTTTCAGCTGTCAGCTATTCACGCTATAGCCAACAGCTGTTTAGCTGTCGGCTATAGCTGTCGGCTCTTAGTTATTGGCTATTAGCGATTAGCCTTTAGCCCCCGCTTTCTTAATTTATAAACTCTATTTCAATAATCAGTATAAATGGCCTCAGGTTACCTCACAAGCCACCATCTCATCCCCCTACAATACATCCTCCGCAACCGCCCCCTTTCAACTTTCAACTTTTCACTTTCAACTTTCAACTCTCAACTCCCCTCCTACTACTTATAACCTACTACTTATAACTTACTACTTTTCCCGTCTCCTGCTCGTCATCAGTAAGCACAAATAAGTAATCAGTCCGTTTATGATGATCAGCTCAAAACCAATGGAGTAACTAAACCAGGATACTGAGTTCTTATCTATTATAAACGAAAGAATCGGTGAAAGAATACATATCCAGGGAACAAATCTATCGGCAACCTGTCTTTTAGTGAGCATTCCGAATCCAAATAATCCTACCAGAGGGCCGTATGTATAGCCAGCTGCTTTGAATATTGCATTTACAACAGAATCGTCATTGATGATCCGGAATACGAGTATAACCAGGAGCATGATGAACGAAAAAACAACGTGTACAACATGGCGGGTACGTACCAGTCCTGGGTCATTATGATTTTCTTTCTTATTAAAACTAAGAAAATCCACACAGAAAGAAGTTGTCAGGGCTGTAAGAGCAGAATCTGTTGTTGCAAATGTAGCAGCTGTCAGCCCCAGCATAAACACAATAGCAGGAATCACATTTAAGTGGTTTAAAGCTATTTCCGGGAACAAATGATCAGGGGTATTCAATGCATTTACGTCAATATTATTTGCCGCTGCAAAAATATATAATAAGGCTCCTACACTCAGAAAGAACAGGTTTATCACCACAAATACGGTCGTAAAGGTCAGCATATTTTTTTGAGCCTCACCGATGTTCTTACAACTCAGGTTCTTTTGCATCAAATCCTGGTCAAGACCAGTCATCGCTACCGTCACAAAAATCCCCCCCAGGAACTGTTTCACAAAATGGTTCTTGTTTCCAAGGAAATCTTCCCAGAAAAAGATCTTGGAATAAGAACTGTTCTTCACCGTTTCAAACGTTTGTGCCAGGTCAAGATGAAGACTTCTTGATATAAACCAGATAGAAAGGACAACAGAGGAAAGAAGAAAGACCGTTTGAAGAGTATCTGTGATAATGATCGTTTTAAGCCCCCCTTTAAAAGTATAAGACCATATCAGGATCAAACAAATCGCTACGGTCGCAAAAAAGGGAACATTCCAGGCATCGAATATATACTTTTGAAGCACGATAGCTACCAGGTAGAGCCGAAATGCAGATCCAATGGTTCTGGATATCAGAAAAATCATTGCTCCTGATTTATAACTCCAGTAACCCAGCCGATTCTCCAGGTACGTATAGATGGAAATAAGATGGATCCGGTAATACAGCGGTAACAAAACAGTGGCGATAAGTATAAATCCCACCGCATTGCCCAACACAAATTGAAAATACCCAAAATTGCTATGAGCTACAGCACCCGGCACTGAAATAAAAGTCACCCCCGACAATGCCGTCCCAATCATTCCGAAAGCAACAAGCCACCATTTACTTTTTTTGTTACCAATGAAGAAAGATTGATTGTCAGAATTTCGGCTTGTAAAATAAGAGATGACCAAAAGTCCCACGAAATAAACAAAAACAAATAACAGAAGTGTCGTTCCCGGATTCATG
>JBQGEO010000537.1:0-1720 GCA_052039655.1 Pararcticibacter sp. | reverse complement strand
GCAATGTTCCCGACCTCGAGCCGGCCCGGATGGTGAGGTGGGAAGCAGAGGTGAAATTCCTGAAAGCCTATTATCACTGGCGCCTTCTGCAGATGTACGGGCCGGTGCCGGTGATGGATAAGACATTGCCGATCTCGGCTGAGCTTGGAGAGATACAGGTACCCCGTCAGCCAGTAGATTCTGTTGTAAACCTGATCGTCAGGCTGATTGATGAGGCTGCCCCGGGATTGCCCCTGGAGATACTGAACAGGAAGGAGGAACTCGGCAGGGTAACAAGACCTGCGGCACTGGCAATCAAAGCCCGCGTGCTGGTCACAGCTGCCAGTCCTTTATTTAATGGCAATACGGATTATGCGGGCCTGCGTAACAAGAATGACCAAACTGATTTGTTCAACCAGACTGCTGACGCGGGTAAATGGGAGCGGGCTGCTGTAGCCTGTAAGGAGGCGATTGCTGCTTGTGAAGAAGCAGGGATTGAGTTATACAAGTTTAATGATCCGGTGGTGCAGCTTCCCGACGGGCCGCTTAAAACACAAATGGACATCCGGAACAGCGTCTGTCACCGGTGGAATTCCGAGCTTATCTGGGGAGCAACGCGGTGGTATGGCGACCAGACATTACAGCGTTATGCAATGCCTCCATTGAACCCCAACTTTCCGGATAACAGGTCGAACATGGGGCAGCTGGCACCAACACTTAAAATAGCAGAGACGTTCTATACGAAGAACGGTGTTCCGATCAGGGAAGACAAGACCTGGAACTATGCAGGCAGATACTCCCTCAAAGTTGCCAGCGACGCTGATGAGCCGTTTATTCAGGAGGGCTTCACCACAGCGGTCCTGCATTTCGACCGTGAACCCAGATTCTACGCTTCGGTAGGTTTTGATGGCGGCAGATGGTTTATGCGTGACGGAATGTATACCGTCTTTAACAAAGTGGGAGAGACCCAGGGGAAGAAGGGAAATGAAGGCTATTCGAGTACGGGATTTTTCTCCAAGAAGCTGGTAAACTGGAATTACGTGATCAAAGAAAAGCAGGACATCTCGGTAGAGTCCTATCCATGGCCGCTCATGCGCCTGGCCGACCTGTACCTGATGTATGCGGAAGCCATCAATGAGTGGCACGGACCGGATGCCGATGCTTATAATTACATTAACAAAGTGAGAGAACGGGCGGGGCTTAAATCCGTCCAGGAATCGTGGTCTTTATTTTCTACTCAGCCGACAAAATTTGCTACTCAGGCGGGGTTCAGGGATATCGTGAGGCAGGAACGGTTGATCGAACTGGCTTTTGAAGGGCGCAGGTTCTGGGACCTGAGAAGGTGGAAAACTTCTGTGGACGAGCTGAATCAGCCTTTAATGGGTTGGGATGTGCTGCAGGACAATCCTGAACAGTACTACAGGACTAAATTACTGTTTAATCAGTCTTTCAGGGTGAGGGAAAACCTCTGGCCCATTAATCAGAACGATATGTTGATAAATCCGAACCTGGTTCAAAATACCGGATGGTAAATAGTGATTGATATGAAAAGAATTTTAAACTCGTTTTTTATATGTCTGACAGTAATGGTTGCCGCGTGTAAGAAAGATATACACGGGCCGCTTACTTCCGATGGTGCTACTCCGGGGTCTGTCAGTAATTTCAGTGTCGAGAATCTTCCGGGGGCAGCCAGAATAACGTATACCCTGCCGGAGAATGAAGATGTATTGTATGTGCAGGC
>JBQGEO010000536.1:0-12598 GCA_052039655.1 Pararcticibacter sp. | reverse complement strand
TGATATTCCGGGCGACAGATCTTTCCCATACCCAATCAGGGGATGCCCCGTTTATTTTGACCACCTGAGGCTCGCCGTCATCAATGGAAACTGCATATCTCATACCGCCGGTACTATGGAAATCGATTGTCGGGGCCACCAGTACATTCACACTCACCTCTCCTTTACTAAATGAATGAAAGTCGTATTCTGCGCAGGGAGCCTGCAGCCCGGCAGGAAAAGGGGCAGATGTAACGGGAAAAAGACTGATAGCGGAAGAAGTTTTTCCGTAGCCGGGAATGACCGTCCAGGAAGCATTGCCCTGTTTCCGGAGCCTGCTGTAACCGGCTGCCTCCATTGCTATCAGCCCGTTGCTTTCCACATATCCTTTTATTTTTTCACTCTCCGCAGGGTTGAACACTTTTACTAAAACAGAATATGTACGGTCCCCACATTTGACAGCAAGCGGTACCTGGTGTTCTCCGCGGGGAGCCTTCTTCCAGTCAATGCTGACTTCTATTCTTTTATCTTTTTCCAGGATTCCGTCCGGGGAACTGACCGTTACGAAAGAAGATCCCTGTGATATTGTGTACTGGAGGGGAGTTTTCCCGGTGTTGAACAATTCCATAAAGTAAGATTGCTGTGACCAGGGACTGAATGCCGGCAATGCTGCTACCGTGTCTGATTCCGGCCACCATTCCGCCGTATTTTCCAGCGCAAGGCCTGCATGGCCTTTTTCGGGGACCTCAATTTCATCTACGCGGGGCATCACATTCGTCTCCGGCTGCTGCCATCCTGTATAACCGATATGAGTCTGATCCATCATGTGATTCCACTTGCCGCCAGCGATATCCTGATTGTAGATCCTGCTTATCTCTGCATCCCTTGCAAATAAATCTCTGACCTTTGATGCAAGTTCATTAGTGGAAGCGCGCCGCTGACCAGCATACAGCCTGTTCAAAGCCACGGCATAATAAAGTTCATAAAGATTCGAACAAGCCATCACGGGATGAAGAACAAGCTGAAAATAACTGTCCCGGTATTGTGCCGGTAAAAGTTTACCCGTTTTTTCAGCCCGGCTGAGAAGTTCCCGGTAGTCAGATGTCACCCTTTCAAATTCCCTGTAATGATGCAGGCTGTATGTTTTTTCACTGAGGAGTTCAGGCTTTACCCTTCCGTTGAACCTGGTATAAGAAGAGATGATGTCTGCTATTTCGCCGGCATGTGCAGCGCCGAACTGAGCTTCCGCCCACAAGCGGGTATAGTCCTGCAGTTTGTCAGACGTCCATTCCTCCGGATTCCAGGCATAGTCAAGAAAGAACTCAATCGGAAATTCCATTGGTTTAAGATCTCCGACGTTTACGAGCCAGAGCCGGTCTGCGCCATACTCCCTGGCGAGGTGCATTTGTTCCCAGACCTTGGTAATGGGGTTGGTATTTAACCATTTATAGTTCCTCGGCCCACCCACATAATCAAAATGATAGTAAATACCATATCCGCCTGCCCTGGGTTTGTCTTTCAAATCAGGAAGCTTCCTTATATTCCCCCAGTTGTCATCACAGAGAAGCAACGTAACATCGTCGGGGACGCGCATCCCCTTATCGTAATACTCCTGGACCTCCTTATAAAGAGCCCATAACTGGGGGACCTTTTCCGCTGGTTTCCCGGTTTCCTCCTCCAGTATGCGGCGCTGGGAAGAGACTATTTTCTCGAGCAGGCTTATATTGCTTTCCTCACTCATCGGTTCATCTCCATCTCCCCGCATCCCTATCGTCACGACGCTCTCGTTATTCCCCATCCTCCTGATTCCCTGCCTCCAGAACTCTTCCAGGCCGGAAGCGTTGGTTGCATAATTCCATTGCCCCCCGCCTCCAAATTTTTTCCATTCTGCATGAGCCCGCATCATCGGTTCGTGGTGGGAGGTTCCCATTATCACGCCCATATCATTTGCCAGGCGCGGATTTTCAGGGTCGTCCGAATTGAAGCTGTTTCCCCACATAGCAGGCCATAAATAATTGCCTTTCAAACGAAGAATCAACTCAAACACTTTTTCATAAAACCGGTGATTAAATCCGCCGAACGTCTCATGCGCCCAGCCTGATAAGGCAGGAGCTTCGTCATTCAGAAATATTCCCCTGTATTTTACCGCCGGCTCTCCGAGCGTATATACCCCTGGCTTAACATACAATTCATTCCGCCTGCTAACCGGCACATCTGCCCAGTAATGCCAGGGAGATACTCCCATCTGAGCAGACAATTCGTAAATTCCATATATAGTACCACGCTTGTCGCTGCCTGCAATAACAAGAGCCGACTCTACCCCTTTCAACGGGCTTTTGACAACCTGGATAATGAACTTCTCGTTTTTCCCGGAAAGTCCGTTCTGCGGAAGCTTCCCGGCTCTAATCAGGTTATCAATTACAGAAGACTTACCGGCCGTTCCGATTATTATCCTGTACCTGCCACCCGCTTCAGCAGGTTCATTCCCGGTCACTTTTCTAAAATCATCCTTTAAACTATTTACAGCCAAAAGAACCCCTTTATGGTCATGTGAGTCAAACAAAAGGGAAACTGCCCGGCCACCGGTCACCATAGGAAAATAATCTCTTCCTTTTTCGATATAGACAAAGCGGTCTTTTATAATGCTACCGGCATGAATATGCGCAGTTGCCCAAAACAGAAGGAATATCAGGAATACTAGTTTTTTCACGCTTTCGCTAATCTTAAATCAGGTTGATAAAAGGGTCTGTTCTTGTATGGGACAAAGTTACCAGCCTGTTTTTGCGGGAATGAGAAGATTAACCAAATTGATAGTACAAATGTTCATCCGGATTTTTTTGTCCTAAAAAGGGGTTCTGCAAGTGCACCTTTGCCTGTTTCTCCGGATTACTGTCTGCGATAAAACATTTGTATCATAAAAATAGCTAAAAGTCCCCTTTCTTGCTACCGGGGTATCCTAGCTTTACTTTCCTGACCAGCACGAATAAAAGCCAGTTAGAATTAAACCCTTTATATGAACAAAGCGCGTTATTTAGTAACCATTATTCCTGTATTCCTTCTGTTGGACAGTTGCCGGAATCCGCGGAACCTGACAGCAATACAAAAGGCTCCAGCCCTTAAAGAGAGCTTCAAAGACGATTTCCTGATTGGTACAGCTATTAATGAGTACCAGATACTCGAAAAGGATCCTAAGTCTGCAAAGATCCTGTCTGAACAGTTTAATGCGATCACTCCTGAAAATGCGATGAAAGCGGAAGAAATACACCCTCAATGGAACGTGTACAATTTCGATGTGGCAGATAAGCTTATTTCCTATGCAAAACGGAATAAGATGAAAGTTACCGGCCACACACTTGTCTGGCACAGCCAATTGCCGGCTTTTATCCACCGAATGAAAAGTGCAGACTCAGTCCGCATGTTCTTTAACAGCCATATCCAAACAGTAGCTTCAAGATACAGGGGCAAGATTGACTCATGGGATGTGGTGAATGAAGCATTGAATGAAGACGGAAGCATGAGAAAGTCTATATTTTACGAAAAACTCGGGGAGGACTATGTGACGGATGCGTTCAGGCTTGCCCAGAAATTCACTCCCGAAGCCAGGCTGTATTATAACGACTACAACATAGAGCAACCGGCAAAAAGAGCGGGCGCCATCCGGCTGATCAAAAAGATACAGGCGGCAGGCGTGCGGATTGACGGAGTGGGAATCCAGGGACACTGGAGCATCGATAATCTTCCATTGAAAAATATTGAAGATGCTATTTCCGAATTTTCTGCGCTTGGAATTGAAGTAGCATTTACAGAACTCGATATCAGCGTATTACCTACGCCTTTCAAATCCAACGAAGCGGATGTAGGTAAAAAGGCCAGCTATGCGGCAACATTAAACCCCTATACGGCCGGACTTCCGGATTCCGTTCAGAAAAAGCTGGCTGACAGCTATGAAAAGGTATTCCGCATCTTTTTAAAGCACCGCGACAAAATCAGCAGGGTGACGGTATGGGGAGTTGCAGATGGCGTGTCATGGCTCAACAACTGGCCTATTCCGGGCAGAACCAATTACCCGCTTCTTTTCGACAGAGAATTCGCCCCCAAACCAGCTTTTTACAGGATCATAAATCTTAAGAAAAATAATTCTTCCAATATCCTAAGTGATAACAACCATGCACAGCTCAAACAATAACTCATCTGTTTCAGATATTCTGGCAGATAAAGGAGTTCCCAAAAAGCAAAAACTCTCGGTTACCGAAAAAATAGGTTACAGTCTTGGTGACCTGGCTGCGAATCTCATTTTTCAAACGTTGATGGCATTCCTCGCCTTCTTTTATACCGATATATATAAGATACCACCTGCATCAGCCAGTCTTATTATGCTGATCGGCGGCGTTGTGGGGGCGTGTTTTAATCTCGCTATGGGGGCAATAGCCGACCGCACCAATACCCGGTGGGGAAAATTCAGGCCATGGGTTTTATGGACCGCAGTCCCGTTTGGAATAATCTCCCTGCTGGCCTTTTCGACACCAGGATTTAATGAAGGTGGAAAAATAGCTTACGCCTTTATTACTTATTTCCTGTTAGTGATTGTTTATTCAGCCAACAATCTCCCCTACTCAGCTCTGAGCGGGGTCCTTACCGGCGACATGAAAGAACGTAACAGCCTGGCGTCCTATCGCTTTGTGGCAGTTATGATCGCACAGTTCACCATCCAGGTACTGCTTTTGCCGCTGGCGCTTTCACTGGGAGGGGGCGATAAAGCAAGCGGCTTCGAAAAAGTGATGCTTGTATTTGCAGTTACGGGAGTGATCTGTTTCATTATTACGTTCCTTACGACCCGGGAACGGATTGCTCCCCCTAAAGAACAGAAAACCCCACTCAAACAAGACCTCGCTGACCTGGGTGCTAATAAGCCGTGGATCATTATGCTGGTCCTGACCATCCTGGTATTCACAACGCTTGCGACCAAAGGAGGAATGAACATTTTTTATTTTAAGTACTACCTGACAGAGGCAAGCCAGGTTAAATTCCTGGACATTGTTGGATTTAACAGCATCATCAACGTATTGAGTAACATTTTTACCCCCCATGCATTTGAAGAATTTATGAAACCGGGGAGTGCACCCTACGCTGTCGCCAGTTTCACAAGCGCTTTCAGTACTATTTCGATGATCCTGGGAATATTCCTCTCAAAGCCATTGGCTGACAGGTTCGGGAAACGGAATATTTACGGGTGTTTTCTCGCTCTCTCGGCAATCTGCCTGATTGCGATCGGCTTTTACTCAAATGCCGCTGTTATTGCGGTCTTCATCACACAAAGCATTCATGGATTTTTGTATGGAATTACCATTCCCCTTCTCTGGGCAATGATTGCCGATGTAGCGGACTATTCGGAATGGAAAAATAACAGGCGGGCGACTGCCATCGTTTTCTCTGCTATGATCTTCGGACTGAAAGTCGGACTCAGCGTGGGAGGAGCTTTGTCTGCATGGTTACTTGGGGTATTTGGATATGTCCCTGACGCTGCTGTACAGGCAGAATCCGCCACGAATGGTATAAGGATGCTTATCAGCATCATTCCCGGACTGATATTTATTGCGGGGGCTATCCTTTTGTTCTGGTATCCTATTAATAAGGATACAGAACTGCAGATAGAGAAAGATCTCAGGGAACGAAGAGAATCTGCTCCGGAAACCAGAACTGAGATGGTGGAATAAGAATTATCATATTGTTAGATTATAAAATTTTCATTTATGCCGGAAGATCCGATAGATCATATTGATTTTGATGACTTAAACAGGCGCGCTATATCGCAGCCTCTTGTTAAGCATATTTATACAGCCGACCCCTCTGCACATGTTTTTGACGGAAGGATCTACATTTATCCTTCACACGATATCGAAACTGATATCCCGTTTGATGACCTGGGCAGCCATTTTGCCATGGAAGATTATCATGTATTATCCATGGATGCGCCGGGTTCGGAAGTAACTGATCATGGTGTTACACTTCATGTGAAGGATGTTCCATGGGCAAAACAACAAATGTGGGCACCTGATGCAGCCTTTAAAAAAGGCACTTATTATCTATACTTTCCTGCTAAAAGGGCTGATGGTATTTTCCAGATCGGGGTGGCAAGCAGCAATTCGCCGGTTGGCCCCTTTACTCCGGAACCAGAAGCGATTCAGGGCAGCTACTCTATTGACCCGGCCGTTTTCTGCGACGACGATGGTAAGCATTATATGTATTTCGGAGGAATCTGGGGTGGACAGCTTCAGTATTACCGAAACAATGACTACAATGAGCAGAACGGGGAACCTGCTCCCGATGAAAAAGCTCTGGGCCCGAGAGTGGCATTACTTTCAGACGATATGAAAGAATTTGCAGAACCAGTTCGCGAAATCCTGATAGTCGACGAAAACGGTAATCCGCTGCTGGCGGGAGATCATGACAGGAGGTTTTTTGAGGCCTCATGGATGCATAAATACAACGGCAGGTATTATTTTTCCTATTCCACCGGAGACACGCATTTTATATGCTATGCAGTGGGAGACAATCCATACGGGCCTTTCACTTATAAAGGGATCGTGCTTCATCCCGTGGTAGGGTGGACTAACCATCATTCGATAGCCGAGTTCGAAGGTTCCTGGTACCTGTTCTATCACGATTCGTCATTATCCCACGGCGTTACACACCTGCGCTCTGTTAAGGTGGCACCGCTTAAGCATCTCAGTGACGGCACGATTGAAGAGATCATTCCTTATTCAGCGAAACACGCCTCTGTCTGATACATTTATCAACAGGGACTCTTCCATTTCTGATTTACCGGGCGGTATTATACCGCCCGGTAAATCAGATTTTTCCTGCACCCTCACGCTTCAGGCTGATGTATTCTGAAGGCAGCATATTAAACCTGCTTCTGAAGGCCCTGGAGAAATAATTTGGCGTAGAGAAGCCAACAGAATAACTCACCTGCGCCACATTCATATCGCTCTTTTCGAGCAGTACAGCCGCCCTGTCGAGTTTGATAGACCGGATAAATTCAACCGGTGTCTCTCCGGTCACCTCCAGTATTTTTGAATATAGAGAGCCCCTGCTCATTCCCATCCGGCGGCTAAGGTCTTCTACCGATAACTGAGGGTTAGTCAGGTTGGAATCGATATATTGTATGACTTTGTTCAGGAACTTTTCCTGGTCAGACTCTATCTGTACTTCAGGTGCAGCCACCTTTATCTGCTTGCTGTAAGTATTCCTAAGCCGTTCATTCAAAGCCAGGAGATTACGGATCTTCACATTCAGAATCTCAAAATTACAGGGCTTGGTTACATAGTCATCAGCACCAGTCTCCAGTGCCTGCAACTGATCATCTTCGTTGGTCAGAGCCGTCAGCAGCATAACAGGGATATGGCTGGTCCTTTTATCACTTTTGATCTTGCAGCAAAGCTCCACCCCGCTGACATAGGGCATACTAATATCACTTACCACGACCTGAGGATGCACAGACAGGACTTTCTGCCAGACATCTTTTCCATTTGAAGCTTCTTCAATACGATAAAACCCTTTAAGACTGTCCTTCAGATAAAAGCGAAAGTCTTCATTATCTTCTACCAGAAGCACTACAGGAAGATGGCCGGAAGAGGAAGCTTCGGATAGCGCGCTGCCGGCCGGATCTCCTCCCGGCTCTTCAGCTGACAATGATACATCTTCAGGAGCCCCCTCACCGTCCACCTGCATAAACGGAAAATAAATAGAAAAAACAGAGCCTTTGCCCTCAATGCTTTCCACTTCTACTCTTCCTCCATGCATTTTTACAAATTCCTTTACAATAGAAAGACCGATGCCACTGCCCTGATTCAGAATTGCAGGATTGGCTTCTCCCTGGAAAAAGGGCTCGAATATCTGCTCCTGCTTCCTGTTTTCAATTCCGATACCAGTATCCGTAAGAATGACCTTGATCCCATCCCGGTTCTCTGTGCCCTGTATGGACAATTCCACCTCACCTCCCTGCATCGTGAATTTAAACGCATTAGAGAGAAGGTTGAACAGAATACGTTCAATCTTATCCTTATCAAAATTGGTAAAATAATATTTAAAGGAACTCCTGAATCCAAAACTGATCTGCTTGCGTTCGGAGAGGTCTCTGAACGATTCGGCGACATCACGGGTAAAGGCGATAAAATCACCTTCCGTCATGTTCAGCCTAGATTCTTTCTCCTCCAGGTTCCTGAAATCCAGAAGCTCATTCACGAGGTTCAGCAATCTGCGGGCGTTTCTCCTGATCATATCCAGACGCCTCACTTTGGCGGGATTGGTTTCCTGCTGAAGCAACTGATCCAGGGGACCGACAATGAGCGATACAGGAGTTCTGAACTCGTGACTGACATTTGTAAGAAATTTGATCCTTAACTGGTCGAACTGACGGAGCTGATCAGCCTTATGCCTTTCCTGGTCAATCTGCTGTCTGGCATACAGACGTTCCTGCTCCAATTCAAAGCGGGCTTTAATTCTTTGTATACCGCGGTAACGAAGGTACCACAAGAAAGATGCGATCAGCAATACATAGAAGATGAAAGCGTACCATGTCATCCAGACGGGAGGCCGCACATGAATAGTAATTGAGGTTTCCGGAGTCGTCCATTCGCCGGCATCACTCCGGGCTTTTACCCTGAATGTATATTTCCCAGGACTTAAATTGGTATAAGAGGCGGTGGTAGACTTCCCTACCTGATTCCATTCCTTATCGAAATTATCAAGCTTATACAGATACCTGTTTTCTTCAGGCGAGGTATAATTGAGGGCTGAAAAACCAAGGGTAAAGTTTTGTTTATAGTCGAGAGAAATCTCCTTTGCTACCGAAATATGCTCTGTAATTTCGGAATCTTCCCCGGGGACAACACTCCTGTTTGAGATCTTCAGATCTGTGAGCACCACTCTGGGAATTCTGATAGTTGCGTGCAATTGCTCCGGATCAAAATAATTAAACCCATCTATGCCTCCGAAGAACATCCTGCCATCGGGCAGTTTGAGACCAGCACCCTGAACAAAAGGGTTTCTCTGTAATCCGTTATGATAAGAATAGTTTTTAAACTTTCCAGATGCGGGGTCAAAACTACTGATCCCCTTATTAGTACTGACCCATAACTTACCAGCATTATCTTCCAGGATCTTATAGATCACTGCATTAGCCAGGCCGTTCTTCTCCGTGTAGCACACAAACTGATCTCTGCCGGCATTATAAAAAGCAAGCCCCCCCCGGAGTCCGACCCAGACCACCCCGTTCCGGGCTACGCAAACTGCGGTCACATTATCATTTGGAAGCCTGCTGTTGAGGCGGTTGTATATCCTGGACCTGCCGTTAAGCGGATTGTAAACAGCCACACCTGATCCGCTTGATCCTATCCACATATTTCCGTTCCTGTCTTCTTCAATGGCCCTGATATATCCGTTCAGCATCAGCCGGAACCGGCCGGTTGATGTATTATTTAAGTGATAAAATGCTTTAGTCTTTGCATCAAAGAGGTCTACTCCCTGTCCATTGGTCCCTACCCAAATGTTTCCCCTGCTATCTTTCCTGATGCTGAAGATGTCGTTCCCACTGATATTTTGCGGCCCTTTTCCTTTCGTGATCTGTCGGCATTGTCCTGTTTTTAAATCCATTATCAGCAAGCCCCGAAGGAAAGTTCCGATCCAGACTTCTGAAGAGGCCCGCTCCAGTACCATAATTGACAGCGTGGAGCTTACCGGTACGCCGGGGAGGGTAAGGTGACCGGAGACGCCAGTTCTGGAATTAAACAGTGACAATCCTCTTCCGTCGGTACCAATATACAGATCATCTCCCATGCCTTCCGCGAAAGATGTGACAACAGAGGCACTAAGTCCTGAAGGATCAGAAGCATTTACCTGCCTGAAATTAAAAAACGGAAGATTTTTATCGTACTTATTGACTCCTGCCCTGAATGCAGCAATCCAATATATCCCCTGCCTGTCAATAAAGATGTTTTTAACCGCTTTTCCTATCAGGCCATACCTGTTCCTGCTGTTCCCTTCCAGCCGGAGGTTCTTTTTGGTTTTGCTGTCGAAAATATTCAAACCCTGTTCTGTCCCCACCCAGAGCTTTCCCGTGTTGTCTGAGGCAACTGAATAAATCATATTGTCGTTCAGGGTTGCGGATCCGCTATCATCGTGATAGTAATTGATAAAGCCGCTTTGCGAAGGGCTGAACATGCTTAAGCCGTTGTTTGTTCCGAACCAAATATTCCCCTGGTTGTCTTCACATACCGATCTGATAGTATTATCGGCTATACTAAACGGGTCACTGTCGAGGTGTACGAAACGTTTAAAGAGGCCGCTCTCACGCCGGTAGAGGTATAAACCGTTGCTGGTTCCCATCCATATGCGTCCTCTCTGGTCGCGAAACAGGCGAAGGATCCCTTTGCCCGGCATCCCTCTCCTCGCTTCAGGGGTTTTTAATTCTTTTTCGCGAACGACTTCTTTTCCGGTTTTCGGATCAATTATCTTAAGTCCGTCGTAGCCTGCCACCCATATTTTGCCGGACATATCGCTGCAGATGGAAGTCACGGAATAATTTACAATGGAGGTATAACTTACAAAGGAGTCCATGCGTCTGTTGTAGAATGTAAGTCCGATCGCTGTACCGATCCATAGATTCCCTTCGCCATCCTCATAAATTTCAGATACATCATTGGAGATGATACTTCCGGCTATATCGGGATCGTACCTGTAAACGGTAAAGTGGCTGCCATCATATTTGTTCAGGCCGTCATCAGTGGCAAACCACATATAACCATAGCGGTCTTTCACGATGGAATTTACAATATTTGAAGAAAGTCCCTCTTTGCTGCCAATATTAATAAAGTTAACCGGCTCTTCCTGGGCGTATACTTTTTTCAACAACAGGATGCATAGAATAGTAAAAAACACTTTACAGTGCACTGAAAAAGTTTTCAAAGGGTATCGAATTTCCATAAGATGACCAGTATTTACTTCCGCTCCGAATATAAACCGTTTATCGCACAGTTTTATCAGACTATACGCGATATGGTCCTTTCTACGAAGCTGGAATGCCCGTTTTATAATTGGCTCCTCTTATGTAAAGATATTGCAGACCCAGCGCCAGACAGCAGGTCTGATGTTCATGATAATGGAACAAATGTTCAAACTACCGGCTATGAGAACCGTTTATAGCCTGAAAAAAAAACTACTATATTACCTGACGGGCTTTATAATCTGATATTTACCACTTAAATGCATTAGGCTGAACAAATACAGCAAACCATCATAATAAGGATCAAAGTAACCGTCGTCATAAGGTTCCAGTTTCGCCTTCCATAAAGCATGAACGAAATCATAGCTCTTGTCGTCTCTGTTTGCCAGAGAGACAGAAGCAGCCGTGGACACCAGACCCAGAGAATGCCTTAGTTTCTTTACATTACCAGCGGGAAGGATGAAGTCAGGGCGGGAACCGTCCATGTTAAACTGGTCTTCAAAGGTGTCTATCCCTTTTGAGCGAAGAAAATTCTGAAACCGCTGTGCATAGCTTTCCTGCCAGACCCTGTCTTTTCCAAACCAGGTGTAATCCATGGCGATATTCATCGGTACCCGCCATGAATCGAAGCGAAATGCAGCAGGCATCCATCGCGTGCTGTGAGGAGCACCGCTAAAGTCAGCATAATCAGGATTCAGACCGGTTTCAGGGTGGCAGGTACGGTGCAGAAAAGCACGGGCCGTATCGGCACAGTCCCTGTAAAACTGCTCATGCCCATCCCTGGCGTAAAGAGCCCAAACTTCCAGAAAAGCAGGCAAATGATACGACGGGTCTGTCCAATTGTAACCGTCGCCTTCAGGTACAAAAGTTATTTGCTTACTGGTGGTGTTAAAGAGATTAAAGATCCTGCCGGTGCCATCCTTCTCCCACATGGCGTCGAGGATAGAGCGGGCTTCGCGGTAATAATCAATCCCCGTGTTATTGCCCCAGCGATTCGCTGCAAACAAAAGGCTGGTCACATAATACAGCTCGCCATCAGAAGCGGAGCCTTCTGCATTCCGCTTCATGGTTTCAGGATTGATGCTCCAGGCAAAATAGCCTTTTCTGGGACCTTCCTGGTGCTGAAGGTATTTTTTTGACCATCTCCAGATACGATCAAAAACATCTTTCTTATCCAATTGAACAGCTACCATCATGCCGTATGATAAGCCCTCAGTTCTTGCATCATGGTTCTTCAGATCAGAAACATACGCCATGGAATCACCAACTGTAAAATAGATGCGGCCAGGGCCTTCGAATATATCGAGATATGCCTTATTCAGCTTCCTGTCAATATCTTCCTGCGTATATCCGGCTTTCCGGAACAAATTCGGATAGTTACCTGAATAAAATGCAGCATCTCCTTCCTCGTTTTCGCCAAAACTCAGCCAGTCCACAGCTACGTTACCTGCATTTTTCATCATTAAAACCAAGTTTTGTATACCGGTAACGGACTTTGAAAGGTTAGCTTTTACGATTTTCAATGAAGAGCTTTTGGGAATTTTCACTTCTGCAATGACAGGGCCGGATAAGGAATTAGTCCTGATCTGCAGTATACCGGAAGTCTCAGAGGACGCG